>JBIOXP010000097.1:0-17483 GCA_044869705.1 Binatia bacterium
GCCCTTGGACTTCGATTTTTCCAACAGGGCGCGCGCTTGTTGCAGCTGTTTTTTTGTCTGCGCTTCATCGTTGAGCCGTTGAGCCTTCGTCGCCGTGAGACGCCCCCAAGCGAGCAGAACGGCCGGATGATCCGCTTGTAAATCGCGCGCCCGGACGAACCACTTCTCGGCCTCGGGCAAATCGCCTGAATGCAGCGCGATATTTCCCAGACCGAGATACGGCAAGACCTCCTTGCTTCCCATCTCGATGACCTTTCGATAAACGAGCTGCGCTTCCGGCAAGTAGAATTCGTCGCTCATGGCGAGAACGTCCGGAATGTATTCCACGCCGCTTTGCAGCGCAGCGAGCGCTTCCTTCGCGCCTTCCGTGCTCTTATCCTGTTCGAGAAAAATTCTCATTTTCAGAAGGTGAAACTTCGGATTTTTCGGATCGAGCCGAATCGCTTCATCGATTTCCTTGGTGGCACGGCCGCGCGCCAAGCCTACGAGATAGGACTGGGCCATATAGTAGTGGTGCATGGCTTCTGGCACGGCCAACGGCTTTCCCTTGAGCCATGGCGGCTCGTCCACGAGATAGGGCGTCATCAGCTTGCGGTTCAACTCGGTAGTCGCGCGGCGCAGGTTCTTGGGCGCGGAGAACTCGAGCTGAGCGCCGTCGTCGGTGTTGATCGAAGCGCCCTTCGAAAACGCCAAGAACCCGTCCCGGTTCATGCGATAGAAGCCTTGCACCGCGTACACGTCCGAAAGCCCGAGATATTCGAGATCCGATTGCAGCATCTTGTTGTTGTCGTAGATCTGTTTGACCGCCGGATAATCGAAAACCTGCTCTTTCTTGCTGCCGACCAAAAGAAAATCGCTTTCCTTCATGCCCCAGAGGGACACATACGGAAACGCTTCCACGAAAGTGCGAAACACCATACGGAAATCATCCGGCGACATTGAATAATTGTGAAACCACTGGGCGAAGATGCCATCGTCTTTGATCTTCGATTTCACCACCTGGTAAAACTCACGGGTGTATAAATTGGCAATACCGGCGATCCACGGATTGGACGGTTCGGCGGTGATCACATCGTATTGCTCCGGGGTCGCCAGGATGTAGTTTCTGCCGTCGGTCGGGATGACGTGTACTCTCGGGTCCTCCAGAACGCCCGAGTGGCGCGAATTTCTCGCGCTCCGCGACAAACGATCAATCACTCCTCGGTAGTCGAGGTCCTCCGACCGCTTCATGAGCTCGGCGCGCGCCGCCGCGGTCATGACGCCCTTGTAGTAGAGTCGTTTGGCTTTGGCATCGTACCAAATCCGATTCTCCGGGCTGTCGTTGGCGGCGTTGTAGACGTACTCATGCCGGGCCGGAGCGCTCGACGGAAAACTGACGCCGGCGGGAAGTTTATCCAGCGGCACCGAGGCGCGATCGAAGAATTTGCTCGCCTGGATCATCGCCGGCTCGATCTCGATGATCTCGATGCGCTTGAGGGATTGGAAAGTTGCCAGTGCCTTTGCGGACATGCCGCTGCCGAGGCCTATGGTCAGCGCCCGCTCGGCTTTCGGGTGCAGCAGCATGGCGATATAACTCGTCATCAACTGGCTCAGCGCGTCGCCGTAAGAGCCATCGATTTTGCCGTTGGATTTGAAATAGACGTAGTCGCTTCCCGGAATGCTGTGCACGCTGACCGTGGTCGTGAGTCCCTCGCGATAGTAGAGCACGTCATCGCGCTGCATTTCTTCCAGTCGCAACGAATCGGTGGGCAGCGGTTCGTAACGGTCGGCATAGATCGTGACGCCGCTGGTGAGAACATGCGGATCCCACCGGTGCACTTTGAAAGGCACGATCACGGCCAAGACGAGCACCGCCGCACCAAGACTAAACCGCGGAATCGCCGCGAGCTTTAGGTCGCTGATGACCAGCCAGGCGCCGATCACAAGGTTCATGACCACCGCAAAAATGATTGTATTTTGCACGCCGAGATTGGGAATCAAAATGAAACCGCCGGCGAAGGCGCCGAGCACGGCTCCCACGGTATTCGCCGCGTAGGAGCTCCCGACCCCGCTGCCGACGCGATAAAGGCTCTGCGTAAAGAGCCGCGCGACGAGAGGAAAAGTCATCCCCAGGAGAATCGTCGGCACGAACATCACCAGAGCGGACAAAAAGATTTGCAAGTAGAGGAACACCGTAAAAGTATCACCGAAGCCGTGTAACAATCGGACAAAGATCAACGGCAAACGTTCGAACAAGGGAATCGTCGCGAGCGCCGATAATCCGACCCAGAGTTCGATCAAGCCGAAGGTGCTCAGGCGCGCTTCGCGCCCGCCGAGCATTCGCGCATAGATAAAACCGCCCAGTGCCAAACCGATCAGGAAAGTGACCAGCATCGTGGAGAAGGAATAAATCGAACTCCCGATGACCAGCGTGAGGGAGCGCGTCCAAGCATTTTCATAAACCAAAGAAGCGAAGCCGGAGAGCGCAAACGAACCGAGCATGACCCAGGCCAGCGCGGAAGAACGCTCTTCCTCGCGCGTCGCCAACTCTTCGGCGCCGCGGATCGCGGGCTCTTCGGTTGGACTCGCGACGAGCGCCTCGACCGGAGCTTTGTCGCGCAACCGATCGACGAGCAAAATTACCGCAGCGATGAGCATATTCACGCCGGCCGCCACATACACGGTCTCGCGCATTCCCAAGTGAGGAATCAGAAAAAAACCGCCCGCGGCGCAACCGATCACCGCGCCCAGGGTATTGGTCGCGTAAAGGTCGCCGACGCGACGCCCAAACTGCGCGAAGCTCCGAACGAAAAACCGGCTCAGCACCGGCAGGGTTGCGCCCATGAGCAAAGTCGGAAAGACCAAAAGGACAAAGGACAGAAAGAACAGCACAAGATTGAAAAGAAAGGGCAGGCTCTCGTTCAAACCGAAAATCGGGCCGTAGATTTTTTGCGCGAGTTTGAAAATCCATGGCACGAGAAAACCGTAGACTCCCACGCCGGCTTCGAGAATGCCGTAAAGCAGGAAATCGTTTTTGCCGCGATCGGCTATTTTGCCGAAAAGATAACTGCCGATCGCGAGCCCCGCCATAAAGGCCGACAAAACCGTCGCGATCGCGTACGTCGTGTTGCCGAAGATCTGCGTCAGCATGCGCGTCCATACCACCTGGTAAATCAAACCCGCGGCGCCGGAAAAAAAGAAACAGAACAGTCCGACCAGCAGCAACCAGTCTTGGTTGGAGCGCTGAACGCTATCGCGCATAGTTTCTCCCAATTTCTCGAAAAAAGAATTCAAAGAGTGATAGCAAGCCGCTGGTAAACTGTAAAGAGTAGATGCCGTATCAATGTCCGGTTCAGTTCATCCCGCTGTTCGTTGACTTTGCTGGCATTGTCGTATAAGCGTACCCTCGTCTTGGCGCCCGGAATCTGACAATTCTCCCCTGTATCGTTGATCGAACAAATTGAAGTGACCATGGGCCGATCGTAAACTTTTCTTATCCACGGAGCGGCGTAGCTACGACGCGACCGAAGGGATCTGGAGGAAACAATGGCAAACGCGAAGCGAGATGGTGCAGCCCCGGAAGAAGTGAGGGATCTGCGGGGCGCGATCGAATGGATGAAAAAGGAAAGTGACATCATCATCACCGACCAAGAAGTCGATCCCGATCTCGAGATCACCGGGATTCAGAAGCAACTCGACGGCGGGTGTCCGATCCTGTTCAACAAAGTCAAAGGAAAGCCGCATCATCGCTGCATCACGAACCTGTTCGGCGACATGAACGTCATCAACAAAATGTTTGGCTGGAAAGATCATGCCGATCGGACCAGAAAGCTGGCTTATGCCATCACGCATCCGATCCCGCCCGTAATTGTCGATCAGAAAGACGCGCCGGCGCAGGAAGAGGTGTATGAAAAACCCGCGGAGGCCAACGAGTACGTCGTGCCCATCCGCCACACCAATGTCGAGCCCGAATTAACCGTGGGTTCCGGCAATCGGCTGATCTCAGGAGAATATTTCAACGGCGGCACCGACCTAGGCTATAACCGAATGAACTTTCGTTGGGGCAATGTCGGAACCTTTCAAATCTCGCCCGGATCCCACATGTGGCAAGTGGTGAGCAAGTACTACAAGGACAACAAGATGGTGCCGATCACGATGAATTTCGGTCTTCCTCCAGCCGGCTCGTTGCTGGCCGGCGCCGGATTCGACTACGTGATTTTGCCGCAGGGTTGCGATGAGGTCGGCATGGCCGGCGCCGTTCAAGGCGCGCCCATGCGCTTGGTGAAAGCGCGCACCATCGATGCGTATTCCTTGGCCGATGCCGAAGTCGTGCTCGAGGGATACGTAAATCCACGCGACCGCCGCTTCGAAACCGCGGAGTCGGAGAAAGCCGGCGTGCAAGGCCGTTTCCATTTCCATCCCGAATGGGCCGGCTACATGGGCAAAGCCTATAAAGCGCCGACCTTTCATGTGACGGCGGTTACGACGCGTAAACGTGAAAGCAAGCCGATCATCTTTCCTCTCGGCGTGCACACACTCGACGATCACAATATCGATACCACCGTGCGTGAAGCGTCGATGTTCGAGCTTTGCGAAAGAATGCAGCCGGGCATCATCATGGACGTGAACATTCCTTACTGCATGACCGATTGGGGCGGCGCGATCATTCAGGTCAAGAAACGCAACCGCATCGAAGAGGGGTGGCAGCGCAATTTCATGGCGGCAATTCTCGCCACCTCCCAGGGTTCGCGCGTGGTCATCGCGGTGAGCGAAGATGCCGATCCGTACGACATGGACGACATCATTTGGAACCTCACCACCCGCGTGAATCCCAAAACGGATATTATCAATCCGCTTCCCGGCGGTCGCGGCCAGACCTTCATGCCGGCCGAACGGATGACCGCGGGAGAGCGCGAGTGGACCGCGTCCAACACCATGTTCGAAGGAGGCATGGGCATCGACGCCACCGTGCCATTCGGCTATGAGAGCGATTTTATGCGGCCCGTCTATCCGGTCGACAGAGTCGATCTGAAAAAATGGTTCAGTGATAAAGACATCCAGAATGCGCGAAATCGGATGCAAGGCTGGGTGCACTCTCTGGCGCGCACCGGCCGATAACTCCGCAGAAATTTTTCCATTCGGGGGCAAGGTTCGAATCCTTGCCCTTTTTTTTCTAAACAAAAAGATCCGCCGAGCAGGGCAGTCTTGGTCGAACGCAGGAGCGAGAGCGGATTTCGCGGCCAAACAAAAATTTTTCGGACAAAAATTCGTTGACACTCGCGCAGCCATCTGTTACCTAGGCAGGAACTCTCACGCCTGACTCGCTCCATTCCGCTTTTTTGAGATCAGCTTTACGAGAGTTAGAGTATGGAGAAACGTCTTAAAAAAACGCTCGCTCGTACTTTAGTCTGCGCCACGTTTTGCACCAAGCTCTTGACCGTCGTTGCGCTATTTGCGCCATCTTACCTGAGCTTTCAACAAATTTTTTCTCGACACTCGACGAGCGTTGCTCCCGCCTCGGGCATAGCCGTCACCGAATCCGCGCCGAAACCCCGTTCGCGCGACCTGGTCAGAATTTACTTGATCGTCAAGGGGTATCGCCCGGAGATCGCCGAGTCGGAAGCTTGGAAAATTGCCGAAACGATTCTCGAGGAAAGCTCAAAACGCAAGCTCGACGCGTTTTTGATCTCGGCCGTGATTCAGGTGGAAAGCGGTTTTCAACACACCGCCGTCTCGCCGAGCGGTGCGCGCGGACTCATGCAGATCATGCCGGAGACCGGCCGTGCTCTGACTCGCGCGCTGCGGCACGAACTGGGTATACGCGCCGCGGCTTTCAAGCCGGAATGGCTGGATAATCCGTTCGTGAACATACGTCTCGGCGTTTATTACCTGCACGATTTGAAAAAACAATTTCGCGATTTGAATCTCGCTCTCACCGCCTACAACTTCGGTCCGGCGGAGATTCAAAATCGCCTGGAGAACAATCTCGAGCTTTCGTCTGAATATGCCGGAAGCGTTCTGCAAACCTACCGCACTCTTAAATCGAAACAGCCGTCGTTCTAGTTCTTGCTTTCTGTTGATCGAGCCCTCCGGCCACGGATCATTCAACAGATAAAGACTGCCGTGGTTTAGCAATCACTGCGGGAGTCGTGCTAAAAATCTCATGAATGTTCTAACGACGAGGGCTGATATGCGAGTCACCGAAGAAGCCTGGACAGAGATCTCCCGCCATGCGCAGGATGCCTTCCCTGACGAGTGTTGTGGGGTGATTGTTTCTGACGGCCGGTCCGATTATGCGCACCGATTGAAGAACATGCAGAATACGCTGCATGCTTTGGATCCACAAACTTATCCCCGTACCGCCGAAATTGCGTATGCGATGGATCCCCTCGAGCTCGAAGCCGTGATTCGGCAGGCCGACACCAAGGGTCAGAAGCTCAAAGCCTTTTATCATTCGCATCCCAATCACGACGCGTATTTTTCTGCCGAGGATAAAGCGTTCGCCTGTCCATTCGGCGAGCCGACTTATCCGGATACGGCGCAGATCGTTATTTCGATTTACAATCGCGCCGTGAAAATCATTCGCGGCTTCGCATGGTCTTCCGAAGGAAACGACTTCGTCGAAGTTCCTATCGATCGGCTTTAGTGAATGTCGGCACCACGCCACACAGTCGTCGACTCGCAAGGGCTGTTGCTTCACTGTCTCGAATGGGGCGATTGCGAGAACGAGCCGTTGATCCTGGTGCACGGTTATCTCGACCTTGCCGAGAGTTGGCGAGCTTTCGTCGCGGCACTGGCACGCAGAAAACCGCACCTCTGGGTGATTGCTCCTGACTGTCGCGGTCACGGCGACAGCGGTTGGATCGGCGCCGGCGGTTATTATCATTTTCCCGATTATGTTTTCGATCTCGATTGCGTCGTTCGAGCGCGCCATCTCCAGAGCTTTACACTTCTTGGCCATTCCATGGGTGGGACGATCTCTCTTCTCTATGCGGGCACACTTCCCGACCGGGTAAAAAAGCTCGCCTTGATTGAAGGTATCGGCCCGGTCGGCATGACTTTTTCGGATGCTCCCGCCAGAATGGAGAAATGGATTTCCGAGCTGCACGAGCGCGGCCGTCGACATTTTCGGGAGTACACGAGCCTGGCGGCCGGCGCTAGCCAGCTGCGCCAGACTAACCCGCGTCTGAGCGAGAATACCGCTCTAAAGATCGCTCGCGCCGCAATGAAACAGAACGATCGAGGCAAGTGGATCTGGAAATTCGATCCGCTTCACCGGACCACGGCGCCGCAACCTTTCTATACGGCGCAGGCTCTCGAATTCCTCCGGCGCATCCGATGTCCAGTGCTTCTGATCGATGGTGAGGAAAGCCGCCAGACGCGCCGAACCGACAAGCAAGAGCGCTATGACGCCATTACCAACCATCAGCGCATCACGATCAGCGGCGCCGGACACATGGTGCACCAAGACAACCCTGAGCAGCTCGCAGACGTTGTCGGAGATTTTATCGCTCGTTCATTCTGATCGATTCAAGCTCCGGAGGAGCCAAGCGAAGTTAGCGCATCATCGAGAGCTTGACTCTTGAACGAGATTTCAGGAATGATGAGCGTGCGCTGATTGAGATTGACAACGAGTTATGCAACCTTAGTTGGAAGTACGAATTTGATCGAGGATTGTTTTGTGAGCAAGAGCCGTTTTTCACGAAAAGCCCGGGCGCCGTTCGATAACGCTAATCGCAACTCCGCACAGACCGATCGAGGACAGCGTGCCTGCAACGGCCACCCCGATAGCCCAAACGTGGCATTGACTTTGAAGCACTTCCATCGCCACGAGAATTCCCTCACATCCCTCGAAGGCAAGCGGCTATACTTGAAAGTCGGCGACGAGGTCAATCACTTGCGCTATGACGAGTGGGGCATGGGCGTAGTCATGGAAGTGATGACATCCTCCGTTCCCGGTGGCACTTGCCTTGCGCGGGTGCGCTTTCAAGACGGTCAATTACGTTGCTTTAATAATGATCTCGACAACGAGGCTTGCTGCTATTACTTCGGCCTGCGACGATACTGGAACCCGAGCCATGGTGTCGATGCCGTTCGCGGGAAATTTTTCTTACGAGGCTAGCTATGCTGAGACCAATCAAACTTTTGGCTGCTCTGGCGATGCTCTCCGCGCTTTGTCTCTCATCATCCACCGCAAATGCAGAGGATGCCATCGAAACCGCGGGCGTCGGCGTCGGTGTTACCCTCGGAAACGTTCTTTTTCTACCGATAAAAGCCATCGAGGTTACCGTGGGCGCTGTGAGCGGCGCCTTTTCCTACGTTGTTACCGGCAATGCCGATCTGACAAAGCAAATTTGGCGCGATACGAGCGAAGGCCCCTACGTCATTACTCCGGAGCTTGCTCGCACTGCTGTTGGACAGCGTCCGGAGCTGCTCGAGCCAAAATAAAAAACGGCATGCGACCGCAAAGCCGCATGCCGTCCTCATTAGCCCTTCTGTTGACCTAGCTTAAGTTTGCCTTGAAGAAACTGGTCGTGCGTCCCCAGGCATCCTTCGCCGCCTCGGGATTGTACCGGTCCGCGTTTGTGTTGTTGTTAAACGCATGTTTCGCGCCCGGATAAACTTTACAGTCAAATTGCTTACCGGCTTTTTGCAGGGCTGCTTTCAATGGCTCCACCCCCGGCATGATGTGCGGGTCATCCGCGGCATAGTTTCCCATCACTGGACAAGGTATATTGCTCACGGAATCGAGCGGATCGGGATTGCGTCCATAATAGACCACTGCCGCATTCAGGTCTTTGCACTTCGTTGCGAAGTTTAGCGATTGGCCGCCGCCCCAGCAGTAGCCCACCACGCCAAATTTTCCGTTCACGTAATTTTGCTTTTTCATGTAAGCCAGGGCAGACGTCAAATCCTCGGCGACCATGCTGCCGTTGACCTTTTGGATCTCTTTTGTCGCTTCATCGCTGCCATTCCACTTGTCGCTGCCACCAATGCGGCTCATGCAATCGACCGCGATCGCCGCGAAACCGTCTTTCGCAAATCGGCGCGCCACATCCTTGATGTGACCCACCAATCCCCGATTTTCGTGAATCACGATCACCGTGCCGAGATTGCTGCCATTCTTTGGCCGGGAAACGTACGCGTTCACAGTTCCGGCTTGGCCCGGGAACGACACCATTTCCGATGTCAGGCTGGCGTCATTCGGATCGACGATATTATCTATAGTTTGAGCCATCGAGACCTCCTTCAGCAAATTTTGTTGGGATTTCGTCCCAGCTATAACGAAAAACAATTTTCAAATCTAGACCTGCTAATGGGAAATTCCGGGCTATCGGAGGGTAAAAACAACTGCGGCGCCCGACGGCGCCGCAGTTCACAATTGAATGTCTGTCGGGCTATCGGCAGTTAAGCAGGCGTGGAGGAGGCTGAAGACGATTTATCGCTACTCGACGATGTTTTGCTTTCGCTTTTGGCCTCGCTCTTGGTTTCACTCTTAGTTTCCTTGGTTTCTTTTTTCCCGTCGGAAGCAGTTTTTGCGTCGGACTTCGCCTCGCCATTCTGTCCTTTGCGGGCATAATCCGTGATGTACCAGCCGGTTCCTTTCAATTGGAAGGAGGTGTTCGAAATCAGCTTTTTTACCTTTGCTTTACAAGTCGGGCATTTTGCCAAGGGTTTGTCGGTGATTTTCTGGGTGGTCTCGAAGGTACCGCATTTTTCGCACTGATATTCGTAAATAGGCATGACGTCCTCAACAGGAGTATGATCGCAAAATTTAACCACTACCCAAGGAGTTGTCAAATTAGGCGAAGCCGCGCGCGGTTACGCAGCGGCATTGCGATCCGAACCATCCTCTTTGATATGTGGCCCGCCGAAGCCCTCGGAACGATTGCCGAACAGCACCAGTGGCTCTGTGCCAGTATTGGTAATCTGATAATAATCTTTGGCCTCCAGAAAGAGTACCTCATTTTTCCGGATTGGCCGCTCCTCACCCTTTAAACCCTTCACCACCCCATTGCCCGACAAAACCAAAAATGTCTCGGGATTGGTATGGTAGTGCATATCGGTGCCGTCTCCGGGAACGAAGTAAAGCATCCATGACCGGAAATTGCCGGTGCCAAACAGACGGATATTGCGTTTCTTGGTAGCGATCATCTCGTCGAGATCCTTTACATCCATCGTTTCCTCCTCAAGTAGATTGGGTGAATTGTATCGTAGCTCTTTAACGTTCGGCAAGGCTTGCGCACCGACCTTGACAGTTGTCGGAGCCTGCAATAGGGGTGACGGTGTTTGTCCCGATCATGCAGTTTGAGGAGGTGTTTGGATGTGGAAATTAAACGAATCGCAAGCCGCGGAACTCGTCGCCGAATTGGCGCAAAAATGCGATCGACGCTGGCAGGAAACCGTGGATCAGACGCGCTTCATGAACGAGCTGCGCGACGGCAAGCTCAAGAAACAAACCATCCAACTTTTCTACAAGAACTGGGGCTCATTCGTGCCGGTGATCAACTCGGTTTACACTTCGGCATTTTATCGCCATCTTTGGTTTTTCGTGAAGAACGTTGACCTGATGGAAGTTTATACGCAGAAAGTCCTCGATGAATTCGGTCATCCTTCACCGCCGGGCCATATTCAGATTCTGATGAGCACAGGAAAGGCGCTGGGCCTCAGCAAGGAAGAAGTCTTGCTTTCACCAATGCTGCCGCAGTGCCGCGCACTGCCGGATTTTCACCGTACACTGATCAATGATGGCCAGATCCAGGAATATTGGTTCTCCGTGCTGTGGGAACGCCCTTTTGGCAATTCCTGCCTGGATTTTTTTAGAGCGTTGACCATGCACTATGGTCTCACGACTACGGAAGCCAGTTACTTTTCCAAGCATCACGAAGCGGACACCATGGACCATCTCGATCGCAAGTCACATGGCGCCGTAACCCAGACGGTCCTGATCCGATTATTGCAGGAGGGAATCCATGAGCGTCCGGGGTATTCTGCCGAATACTGCGCCGTCACCCCGGCCGACTTGAACGCACTCTTTATGAACGCCTGCTATGAAGCAACCCACTAAACCAGCTGCGCCGTTTTAGGCACGTGACAGTCACGTGTCACCCTGAGCGAACGCGAAGGGTCTCGTCTTGCGTCGAGATTCTTCGGCTGCGCCTCAGAATGACATCTGACCTTAGTTGCAATACGAGTTTTTAGACGAAGTGAGCAGTTATGGCGTTTGCTGATCTAAGAGCCTTCATGGATGCTACCGCCGGCATCGGCGAGATGAAACTCATCCAAGGCGCCGACTGGAACCTCGAGATCGGCTGCTTGACCGAGTTGATGGCAGAGCAGCAAGGCCCCCTCCTGCTTTTCGATGACATTGTCGGTTATCCGAAAGGCTTCCGCATCATCACCAATGCACTCGCGACGCCGCGCCGTTTCGCTCTCGCGCTCGGTCTTCCCACGGAGCTATCGAAGCTGGAAATTCTCAAGGCCTGGCGCAAAAAGACGCGCGATCTGAAACCATTTGCACCCGTGGACGTTTCATCAGGGCCGATTACGGAAAACGTTCTCGAAAGCGACGGCCTCGATTTGCGTATTTTCCCCGCGCCAATATGGCATGAGCACGACGGCGGCCGCTATATCGGCACCGGTGACATGGTGGTCACGAAAGATCCCGAGAGCGGCTGGATCAATGTCGGCACCTATCGATCATGCGTCGTCGGCAAAGATCGCCTGACCTTGTGGATCATCGAGCAGAAACACGGCAAGCAAATCGCACGCAAGTATTGGCAAGCGGGCCGCCCTTGTCCGGTGGCGATCGTACTCGGCTGCGAGCCAGCCACTTGGATGGCGGCGCCCTCGGCGGCGAAAGCCGGCGTCAGTGAATACGAATATGCCGGTGCGTTGCGTGGCGCGCCACTCGAAGTCATCCGCGTGCCGTATACCGGACTGCCCGTGCCCGCGACTTCTGAAATTGTTGTCGAAGGCGAGATGCCGCCGCCGGACGAGGAGTCGGCCCCCGAGGGGCCGTTCGGCGAATGGCCGGGATACTACACCCATAGCGGTGATGAAACCGTTGTTCGGGTCAAGCGCATTCTTCATCGCGACAATCCCATTTTGCTGGGCAACCCGCCGCTTTTGCCGATCACCGAGCGCTACGGTATTCCGCTGTATGCCGCGCGCATCTGGGATCATTTGGAACAGTCGGGCATCTCGGACGTGCAGGGCGTGTGGTGCCACTGCCACACTTTGATGGTGGTGATTTCTTTGCAGCAGCGGCATGTGGGGCAAGCGTTACAAGCCTTAACAGCGGTCGCCGGGATGCAGACTGGCGCCAGCATGTATCGCTACTATATAGCCGTTGACGAGGACATCGATCCGGTGGATCTGAAGCAAGTCATCTGGGCCATGTGCACGCGCGTTGACCCGGCCGAGTCAGTGCAAATCATAAAATCCTGGACCTCGGATCTCGATCCGCGCTTGCCTCCGGAAAAACGCGAGAAGGGCGATTTCACCATGAGCCGTATGTTGATCGACGCTTGTAAGCCGTTTGCCTGGCGCGATCAGTTCGCTTTGGCGAACAAGTTCAGCAGCGACAAGCGCGAGGAGATCTGGGAGAAGTGGGCGCCCAAGCTGCAGCTGAAATGACTCGTGGTTGACGCTGACCGTAACATCACATACAGCATGACTTTGGTATCGAGAATTGATACATGCATTTCACAGTTGCCTGCAGAGATAAAATAGAGGAATTTGCCACAGCCTGTTCTCCGATCGTCATTCCGGTGCAGGCGGAAACCCAGGTTAATCATCGAGGCATTGGCCTGGATAACCGCCCTTCGGCACTGCCCGGGACATGCTTTCGCGGGTATGACTGAAATACGACGGCACTATCTAAGCTTCTCCCGGTTTCTCATGCGCCGCGAAGAGGCACTGTGGCGGGGCCTAATTGGCCTTTTACTTTTTTAGTGGGAGGAACGCGCCATGGACAAAGTTAATTTTCCCTACCGATCGGACAGTCACCTACCGTTCTTGCACGTGGTTCATGATTCCGGCTCGTGGGAAAAACACGGCTTGGACGTCAATTACGATTACGAAATTACTTCGGACGATTCACACAAGAACGTCGCGAATGGCACGGTTGAATTTGTCGGCGGCAATCATTTATCCCCCTATGTTCGACGGCCAGCTGGCGACAAATGGGTCTACCTTGGCCAAACCGTGAGTCTGCTGAATCATCGTTTGGTCGTGCGCGCGGATTCGGGCATCAACAGAGTTTCGGATCTCAAAGGCAAGAAGGTCGCGACCAAAGGCAAACATCCGGGCTTGAACACCTGGTTGTTCATCAAACAAGCTGGTCTCCTCAACCAATGCGACGTCGAGAAGGCCAAAGGCAGCAAATTTCACTGGGAAGCGGTGCGCGATGGCGAAGCCGACGCGGCGTTCGTCACACCGCCCGCCGATCTTCTCTCCAAACGCGCCGGTCTAAAAGTCATCGACGTGCCGTTTCTGCCGATGGTGTGGTTCACCACGGTTTCGAGCGGATTGCCGTTCGTCGAGAAACATCCAGAGATCGTCGATAAAATGCTCCGCGGCATCTGCGAAGGCATCGCCTATTTCAAGACCCATCGCGCCGAGTCGATCAAAATTATCAAAGAAAAATACCAAGCCGAGGGCGATCTCGACGATGAAACGGCGACACATCTGTATGAAGATCTGCAGACGATCCTCCAAGCGAAGCCCTATGCAACGATTCCCGCAATCGCGAATGTCTATGAGATCTCCATCGAGCAGGACCGCGCCGCTGAAAGAACCGACCCTATGGCCCTCTGGGATTTTCATTATCTGAGACGCATCGACGACAGCGGCTTTATCGACAACCTGTATCGAACATAACCGTTAACAATGAGCGTAGACGCGACCGGCGGTCGCCCCCGTCATCATTTAAGCGAATGACCGAAATCGCACCCAAGCTCGGCGTCAAAATGAGCCCCGCTGACGCGATGGCCTATATCGATACGCTCAACAAGAAAGTTATCCAACGGTGGGAGGAACGGGTGACCCGCGGCCCATTCATGAGCAGATTTCTCGAAGGCACATTGGCGCGATCAGCAATCAAACTGTTTTTCAAAAACTGGGGTAATTTTACCGTTGAAATCAACACTCTCGTTTCGGTCTCGTATCACAAGCATATCGGCTTCTTTAAGCGGCACCCCGATCTCATGGGCCCGCTTGGTGTGAAAATCGCCGACGAGTTTATTCATCCCAAACCGCCGGGCCATGTGCTGGTGATGTTGCAAACCGCCGAGGCGTTCGGCTTGACCACGGAGCAAATCTTGCGCGAGCCGATGCTGCCCGAATGCCGTGCGATTCTCGATTTCAAGCGCCAGCTCATGTGGGAAGGAACAGTAGCCGAGTGGTGGTTCTCCATGATGACCGAAGAACCGATCGGGCATTGGGCCGGCATGTGGTTTAAAACTCTGACGGAAAAGTATGGCTTCACCAAAGAACAGGCGGTTTATTTTTCCACCCATGAGGAAGCTGATCTCGAAGAGCACGCGGACGGCGTCATGGGACACGGCAGTTTCAACAAGCTCGTCATGCGGCGCATTCTCGAAGACGGCTACGCCGATTGCCGCGAAGGGTACAACCTGGATTACTGCGCGCTCGCTGCGGTCGACCTCTACGGCGTCATGCATCGGGCCGCCGCCGAATTGGCCCAATAACCGATTAAGCTCAAACATCTATGATTGCCTCCAATCACGATCTCCATGTCTGGTTGAGACAAGTCGAAGAAATCGGCCAACTGCGCAGAATCCAGGGAATCCCATGGGATAGAGACATGGGCGGCTTGGTCGAGATGATTCTCGAACGAAACAAACATGCGCCGGCTCTATTGTTCGAGAACGTTCCCGGCGCGCGCCAGGATACCAGCGTTCTTTGCAGTCAGATCGACGGCATCGAGAGGCTGGCGCTGGCGATGGGCACGGATCCGACACTCGGAATCACCGAATTCATCCAGGCGTGGCGGCAGAAAATTAGAAATTTTCAACCGGTGGATCCGGTCTATGTCAAAGGGGCGCCGATCTTCGAGAACTGTATCGAGAAAGATATCGACCTGGAAAGCTTCCCCGTCCCGCGCTGGCACGAGCTCGACGGCGGCCGTTACATCGGCACCGACGATCTGGTGATCACACAAGATCCGGAGGAAGGCTGGATCAACGCCGGGACTTACCGTGTGATGCTGCAAGGCAAGGATGCCGTCGCGCTTTACATTTCTCCCGGCAAGCACGGTGGCCTGCACCGCAAGAAGTATTTCGATATGGGAAAACCCTGTCCGGTCGTGATGTCCTTTGGTCATCATCCGTTGCTGTTCATTGCCGGCTGCACGGATGTGCCGGTCAAAATGAGCGAATTTGCTTATGCGGGCGGAGTTCTCAACGAGCCCGTTCAGCTCGTCCGCGGGCCGCGTACCGGTTTACCGATTCCGGCCTTTTCGGAAATCGCCGTCGAAGGAGAGCTGCTTCCCGGCGACAATCTGCCCGAGGGGCCGTTCGGCGAATGGCCCGGTTACTATGCAAGCGATACGCGGCCCGAACCGGTCGTCCGGATCAAAGCCCTTTATCATCGCACTAATCCAATTCTCTGCGGCGAACCGCCGCTGCGCCCTTCGGCGAATCAGGGCTTTCACCGGTCGATCCAACGCTCAGCACTGATTTGGAATGCCCTCGAAGATGCCGGCGTGCCCGACGTCAGAGGCGTTTGGCTCAACCCGGCGGCTTATCGCTTCTTCTCGATCGTCAAAATCAAACAGCGCTACCCCGGTCACGCCAAGCAGGCGGCGCTCGTCGCCAGTCAATGCCGCCCCGGCGCCTATCTCGGTCGTTATGTCGTGGTGGTCGATGAGGATGTCGACATCTATAACCCGGACGATGTAATCTGGGCGATCTCGACCCGCTCCGAGCCCGAGAACATCGACATCCTGAGACGGTGCTGGAGTGGTCCCCTCGATCCAGCGATTCCGATCGAGCGCAAGGGCTTTAACTCGCGAGCGATCATTGACGCGACGCGCCCTTACGAATGGCGCGACAAGTTTCCCGCCGTCAACGCTGTCAGCGACGACCTCAAGGCCACACTCGAGCAGAAATACGCCAAGCTTCTCAAAGAGATTTCAGGCGGCGCTCAATAAGCTCCGTCTGCGAGCACTGTGAGAGCCTCTTCCTGGCATGGAGCAACCAATGAAAAAGATCCCGGTGATCCTACTGATCGTAGTAGCCCTGATGCCGGCCAGCTTCGCAGTCAGCCAGAGCAATTCGCTGATTCTCGGATATAGCGGCTCGGGTATCAGCACCGATTTGCGCCGGGTCATGGACATCGAAAAAATTTGGGAGAAGCACGGCCTCAGCATTAAACCGGTCTATTTTAACAGCGGCAGTGTGCTAACCCAGGCTATGATCGGCGGTAATATTGCGCTCTCGGATTCCGGTGTCCCGGAAATGCTTGTGTTGCCGGTCTCCGGCGCCTTCGAGACGAAAGTGATCACGGTCAACATCAATCGCCTCGAACACATTTTCGTGACGAGAAAGAATATCGCCAAACCCGAGGATCTTAGGGGCAAACGCATCGCGGTTAGCCGTTTCGGTTCTGCTTCCGATCTCACCACGCGCATGGTCTTGCGCTCCTGGAAATTGGATCCCGAAAAGGATGTCGCTTTACTGCAATCCGGCAACACGCCTACGCGCATGACCGCGCTCATTGCGGGTCACGTGGACGGTGCGCTAGTCAGCCCCGAAAGCCTGCACAAAGTTCTTAGCAGCGGCTGCTGCCGAGCTCTGGCGGATTTGTCCGAGCTGCCTTTCGATTTCGCGCGTTTCGGCGTTACTGTGCCGGCTGCATTGATCCGCAATCAGAGAGATGTCGCGCGCCGAATCGTGATGGCTTACGTGGAGGGAATTTACGCGTTCAAAACAAAACCCAAGCTGGTCTACTCGGTTCTCGAAGAAGAAGGCATCAAAGATCCGGCCATTGCCAAGGAAATCTACACTCGCCTGAGCTTTAGTATGCGCGAATATCCCATACCCGAAGCGCCGGGGATTCAGAATGCTCTGGATTCCCTCGGCCATCCCAATGCGCGCAATATCAAACCGGGCAATGTCATTGACACAACCCTCCTCGAGGAAATTAGGAAGTCAGGTTTTATCGATAAGCTCTACGGCCGGCCGCCGAAGAACGAAAGATAATTAGCAGACTGATCCGCCGCAAGCAGCGGTTACATTCTGATTTGTCGTGAGCTTCGTGTGTCCTTTAAAAAGCCGGGTGAAAAAAAGTCGATTCACAAAAGTGTCGCCTCCGAAGATCAATCGGAGGTCCAGTCCGAATTCCGTCCGTGATGAGCGGCGGTGGAACACCGCTAAAAAAACGCCGGAATGACGGACTCGCAGAACTACGAATATCCAAGCCATCCCATTTTGATCTTCTTTAGACAAACGTAATCTCATGAACACTTCGTGGTGAAG
>JBIOXP010000098.1:0-5896 GCA_044869705.1 Binatia bacterium
GGCTTTATTTATGTTACGCGCGGGATGCTTGCTCACCTGAATAACGAGGATCAGCTCGCGACGGTCATCGCGCACGAGATTGGGCATGTGGCGGCGCGTCATGCGGCCCGTCAGGCCTGGCAGCAACAGATCGGTCAAGGTCTACTGCTCGGGGGCGTCTTGCTGAGCCAGGGTCTGGGTCTTGCGGCCGAGAATCTTCTCAACCTGGGCGGCATGGCGGCGCAACTCTTCTTGCTGCGCTACAGTCGTGAAGATGAACTCGAAGCGGACAAACTGGGCGTCGAATATGCAATGGCTGCAGGTTACGATCCGCGGCAAGTGATCGGTTTGTTCCAGACGCTCGATCGCATGCAGGAAAAAGAAGGTCAGAGCATGCCGAGCTTTCTCGCCACCCATCCGAACCCCGGCGATCGCATTCAGCGGATCCGCGAGCTAACGGGCGCGGCTCGAGACCTCCGAACACCCGACCCGGATACCCGCTACCTCCATTTTATCGAAGGCCTGGTTCTCGGCGAAGATCCACGCCAGGGATTTGTTCAAGATAACGTCTACTATCACCCGGATCTCGGTTTCCGTTTCCCGATTCCCCGTGGTTTTAAGACAGTCAACCAACCATCGCAGGTCGTCATGGTTGAAGGTCAAAATCGCGCGGCTTTGGGATTCATGGGTACGGCGGAGAGTTCGGCCGAAACGGCCGCGGCCAAGTTTCTCAGTCAGGGCGGGCTTCGAGTGATTGAACGAGGTTCGACGCGTATCAACGGTTTTCCCGCCTTTGGCGTCCTCGCCGAGGCGCAAACACAAAACCGCCAGATCATCACGTTGACAACGTACTTCATCGAATATCGCGGTAAAGTCTACCAGTTTATTGGCTACGCTCCGCAACAGCTTTTTGGCTCCTTTCGGAGCACCTTCCTGCAAACGATCAGAGGCTTTGGTGAAATTCAGGACGCACGGATTTTGGGCCGACAACCAGTCCGATTGAGCCTGGAACGGGTCTCCCGTTCGGCACGGGTCAGGGATTTGATCCCCGGAAATTTGCCGGCGCCGTTCACTCCGGAAGAGGTCGCGATTCTGAACCAGGTCGATTTAACTCAGGAAATGAGTCCCGGAAAGATTCTCAAAACTCCATCAGCCCGGTAACGACGGTGAGTTAATCTTGCTTTTCCGATTTGGCGAGTTCGGGAAACTCCTTGAGCTGCAGTTTGCCTTCTTTATCTCTGACCAGAAGCTCAATTTTCTTTTCCACTTCATTCAGTTTCTGATTACAGTGCTTGACCAGGCCGACGCCGGCCTCGAATGCCGCGAGCGAATCCTCCAATGAAAGCTCACCGGACTCGAGCTGTTCCACAATTTGCTCGAGTTGTTCCAGGGCCGTTTCGAATGTCTGATTCAAAGATTCTGCGCCCGCCATAACATTCCCTCTCAGAGGATAAGACAATAAAGTTAGATGACTTTGAGTAACTCGAGCGGGTCGATTCGCGCTCCCGAGAGACGGGCGCCCCAATGGAGATGCGGCCCGGTAACTCGTCCAGAAGCTCCGGACAACCCGATAACATCGCCACGCTTCACCAATGTTCCCTGCTCGACCTTGAATTCTGACAAATGAAAATACATTGTGAAGAGTCCGCCGCCGTGGTCCAGAACAACGCTTCCTCCAGCAAAAAAATAATTGCCCATCAGCACGACCCTACCGTAATTGCTTGCGACGACCTCTGTCCCCATTGGCGCAGCGAGGTCCGTGCCGCTATGCGGCGCCCGTGGCGAGCCATTGATAATTCGCCGGCTGCCGAACGACGATGCGGAGGCTTCTTGCGGCACGGGCCGGAGAAATGGCGCTTCCCAGAGCGGCTCGGCCGAAGAAAAAGAAAACGCGCGAGCGAAGTCCGCCTGCTCACGACTGATCTCCGCGGCGGTTTCGGGGCTGACCTGATCGAAGCCCGGCGGAACCGTGAATGACTCCGTTCTGAAAACCTTGGCTTTGATGTATACCGACACGTTGCGCTCATGAACCGTGCCACGCTCAGTAGTCGCCAGCAACAGAAGCTTGGCAACCCTGGGCTTCGCTTCAATATCCGCGCCAATGAGGCCGGTGAATGATGCACCGCTTTGCTGAAAATAGATCGGCGTCTGTCCCAGACGGCCTTCTACGGCTGTTAACGTTGTGCCGCCGACTCGGACTTCAGCCAATCCGCCTTGGAGAATTTCCACCGTTTTAGGCCAATGGACACCGATATGCCCAACGCCCTGCGCGGCCACCGTCGGATTAACCCAGCAGCTCAGCAGCGCGGCCACGAGCCAGCCGCGCAGGCTATTCATTTTTCTCCACACGACAGGTCGACTCTCCTTGGGAAAAGGTAATGCGAATACGATCACCCACTGACAACTCTTCTGCTCGCTTGACGATCTTCTGTTCGGGCAGCTTGTGCGCGATTGCATAACCGCGGTCAAGCACGGCCAACGGACTCAACGCATGCAACCGTGCCGCGCATTCAGACAAACGGTTTTTACTTTGGCGAAAGCGCTCTTGAAAACGACGTAAGAGATCGATCGATAAGTCATCCAGCCGTTGCTGGTGGTCGCGCAGCTTGCGGCTCGGATCGGCCAACCGTTTGACCAGTCCGCCAAGAGTTTGCCGCGCGGACGAAACGGCCAAATCTACGCTTTTGCGGAGCTGCAGTTCGAGCAGGTCAACTTGCTCGCGCAAATCGAGTTTGCGCGGAAGGATCATTTCTGCGGCAGCAGTGGGCGTGGGAGCGCGACAGTCCGCGACGAAATCCGCAATGGTGAAATCGATTTCGTGACCGACGGCCGAAACGACCGGAACATTCGAGGCGAAAATCGCCCGCGCCACCACTTCTTCATTGAAAGCCCAGAGATCCTCGAGAGAACCGCCGCCGCGGCCGACGATCATCACATCGACACCGCCCAGCCGATTGAAATCGTAGATAGCGCGGGCGATTTCCCTGGCGGCGCCGTCGCCCTGAACTTTCACCGCCCGAACAATAATCCGTCGGTCGGAATACCGATCGTCGATAATGCGCAACATGTCACGTAGAGCGGCGCCGCCGTCCGACGTAACAATGCCAATCGTCCTTGGCAAGAACGGCAACCGTCGCTTGCGCTCCTTGGCAAATAGGCCGTCGTCAAGCAGCTTCTTTTTTAGTTGCTCGAAAGCTATGTAAAGAGCGCCTTGTCCCTGCGGCTCGATTTCCTCAACGTACAGTTGTAAATCGCCGCGAACCGTATAAACGCTCACCCTCCCGAAGCATAGAACCGCCATGCCGTTTTCAGGAGTGAAGCGCAGGCTTAAGCCCTGGCGGCGAAACATCACCGCGCAGATCTGGCTCCGATCATCCTTAAGCGTAAAGTAACAGTGGCCGGAGGGGGGCACTCGAAAATTGGAAATCTCCCCTTGCACCCAGACCGTGTCCAAATGCGATTCAAGCGAGCCTTTAATCAACTCGTTGAGTTCGCTGACACTCAAAAATTGCCGGGCGAGCGCCGAAAACAACGGCAGATCGGCCTCGTCGTTCAGCACCCGTACCATGTTAGCTTCTAGCTTTTAGCACAAAAAAATTAGCCCTCCGAGGGGAGGGCTAATGAAAGGTAATCATGCCGGGCAGTCTGGGGCCGGTTAAGCCGCCTTCTTTTGCACGATCTGTTTAAATACATCCCAGCTCTTCAGCAGGTCGAGCGCGCGCTTGAGTTGCGCGTCGTTATCGATCGTTTCGTCACCCGTAGGACCGGACGACGGAATCTGTTTTTCCTTGTCGAGCTGCTCTTGTGGAATGCCGGGTGACTGCTGCGGGTTCTGCAGATGACCCGGCAAATTCTCCTCCCGTAAGCTCGGCCGGCGCGGCGCGTCCGGCTTCTCTTGCCCTGTCGTATTCTCGACCGTGATATCGGGCACGATGCCGGTGGCCTGTATCGAGCGGCCTTTGGGAGTGAAATAACGCGCCGTGGTCAATCGTAGTGCCGAGTTGTCATCCAGCGGCAGAATGGTTTGCACCGACCCTTTGCCGAATGTCTTCGTTCCCAGCACCACGGCGCGCCGATGATCCTGGAGCGCGCCCGCTACGATTTCCGAGGCGCTCGCGCTCCCGCCATTTACCAGGACGACAATTGGGAAATCGTTCCAGGTCCCTTCCTTCTGGGCAAAATATTTCTGCTTTTGCGCTTCGATCCGGCCTTCGGTGTAGACAATGAGACCGGACTCCAAGAACATGTCACTGACGCGCACGGCCTGGGTCAAAAGCCCACCGGGATTATTGCGCAAGTCCAGAACCAGACCTTTTATCCCGCTCTTTTCTGCAGTCATCTTTTCCAGCGCACGCTGCATATCGCGGTCGCTACGCTCCTGAAACTGCGCCAGCCTGATGTAACCGTAACCCGGCTCTAAAGTGCGGCTACGCACGCTCTGCACTCGAATGATGTCCCGCATCAGACTAATCTCGATCAGATCCGAAACACCTTCACGCTTAATCGTCAGGTTAATTTTCGTCCCTCTTGGGCCGCGCATCTTCTTCACCGCGTCGACCAACGACATATCTTTGGTGAATTCTTCTTCGATTTTGAAAATTTGATCTCCCGGCTTGACGCCCGCCTTCGCCGCCGGGGTGTCTTCGATTGGCGAAACAACCGTCAGGATGCCTCCCTTGACGGTGATTTCAATACCCAACCCGCCAAAGCGGCCCTGAGTATCGCTTTGCAATTCCTTGTAGAGATCGGGTGTCAAATAAGCGCTGTGCGGATCGAGAGAACTTAACATTCCATTTATGGCGCCGTTGACTAAACTTTTGGTTTCAACGTCCTCGACGTAATTTTTCTTCACGATGGAAAGAATGTTGCTGAAGGCCTCCAAGCTTTCATAATCCTGCCGCCCTACCGCGGCGACGTTCGGGACCCAGTGAGCCGACAAGAAAAAACCCAAAGCCAGGCCCACGACCAAAAGCAAAAATGGCGTTCCATGTTTACGAACCATGCGCATCGCAATCTCCTATCACTTCCAAAACATGACGGCTCAGTTTATCGTAAGAGAAATAAAATAGCTATTGCTTACGGAACCATGGTAGCGGATCGACCGAGTGGCCGTCTTTACGCATTTCGAAGTAGAGCTTCGATCCCGCCAAAGAGTCGCTGTCACCCGCCTTGCCGATAACCTCTCCTCGTCTTACGCCAGCCCCGGTTTGTTTAAGAATTTCGGATAGATGCCCGTAAATAGTAAAGTAACGCTCGCCATGGTCAATGATCACCATTTTACCGTAGCCAGCGAAGCGATCGGAGTAAACCACGGTACCCTGTTCGACCGCCCTGATTTCTTCCCCAACTGGGGCATCGATGTCAATACCTTTGCGAACAATTTCAGCGCCGAACTCGGGATGTTTAAATTTGCCAAAAGGCGCGATCACCTTGCCCGATACCGGCCAATCCATTTTCCCCCGCAGCGCTTCAAGACCGCGCCCTGGGGTTCCAGGGAAGACGCGCTCGCGCGAGTTATTCAGAGAGCGCTTCGCGATCTCCTCAATCACTTTCTCGAGGCGCGCAGCAGCCGCTTCCATTTCGCGCAATACTTTCAAGCGGGTATCTTTTTGCCGGCGGAGGCTCGCGAGTAAAACGCGCTTATTCTCTGCTTCGCGGCGCACCGCCTGCTTAGCAGCAGCGAGCTCTCGCTGCTGCTGATCCAGCTCCTGTTTTTTCGTCGTGAGCTCGCGGCGAAGATTTTCCTGATCGTCGCTTTCCTGCTGCAACTTGAGCAGGAGCTGGCGGTCGAACGAGAGAGCTGTTGTTAAGTATTTGCGGCGCTGCAAAAGCGTGCTCAACGAAAAGTTTCCGTTAAAAATCGCCAATGGGCTGCCGGATTTTTGCCACTTGTAGAGCGCCGCAGCGCGTCGCTTGA
>JBIOXP010000099.1:0-14845 GCA_044869705.1 Binatia bacterium
TCGGAACGGTCAAGACCGCAGCATCGATCCCTTGTGCCACCAGTGCTGCCAATGTTTCCGGCGCGCCACCCGCCTGGATATAACTGACTTCGCGTGAATCGATCCCGAAATGACGCAGCGCCTGTACGGCAAAATAATGCGGGTTGCTGCCGATCCGTGACACGCCGATGCGTTTTCCTTTGAGCTGCTCCGGGCGCGTGATGTCGGGTTTCGCAATGATACTGTGCGTCAGCAGGCTTTTGATACCGCCTATCAAGACCGGATCTTTGTTTCCCTGGACAAACGGCCGGGTGATGCTCGCTGCCCCGATCACCGCAACTTCACTATCGCCGGAGAGAATTGCCGCCACCGACGGGGCACCGGGCGTGACGAAAACCACCGGCACGTCCAAATCGTATTTCTTGAACAACCCCAGCTCCTGTGCCATCCAGGGATATGCCTGCGACATGACCCGTGCGGTGTAAATCAAGTTGAGCTTATCTGCCGCAGAAACTATGGCGGGCAGAGACATTATCGACGCCAACGTGAAAATCGTCGCGCGGCAACGTATCCTGGTTCTGTTCATAGATCCTCCACACCCAATCGCAGTTACAGTTCCCCTCAAGCGCTCCGACCGATCCGTTTCGCTTTGAGGCCTTTGACAAACTCACCGCGTCTATAGCAACATCTTCGTTACCGAGCAAAGGATTCGAAGCCATGGAAAAAAACGTCGTTTCCACCCCAACCCATGAACGCTGTGTCACCTCGTATGCTGCGCGTACGCAATACAAGCCGGGAGTCGTTCATCCGCCTCACATCAAAGTGAAAGACGCCATTGATATTCACTGCCACGCTCATGAAGGTCAACAGGATCCTTACGATCTCGCGCGCCGAGCCTCGCTAGCGGAAATGAAGGGCCTGCTGTTCAAAAGTATTCCGGGCGACGATCCCGTGAAGGCCACTCAAAGCGTCCAGGATGATGTCAGTCGCTGGGCCGAAAGAGCAGGTGTCGCGCCGATTACTTGCTGGGCAGGTTTTGTCTGCGGCCGTCAAACGGCGCCGGTTTCAGCGAAAGCCGTGGCCGAAATGATTCGGCGCGGCGTCGTTGCGATCTGGTTGCCGGTGTTTAACCACGCGATCACTTTGAGCACGGTAGGAACTTACCGACGCACGATCGAGAGCAAGGACGTGAACGGCTGGCACGGTCCGCTGCCGTGGGATAAAGCCATGGAGCTGGGCCACTATAATTTGGACGAAGCTGGTGAGCTTAAAACGGAAGTGAGAGAGATCGTGCGCATTTGCGCAGATCAGGACGTGGCATTGTTCTTCGGCCATGCTACCCACAAAGAAATCTATAAGCTCGCCGAGGAAGTCGACAGAGTCGGCCTTAGGCGCGCCGTTATCGACCATCCTTTCAGTCCGTTCCTGAACCTTTCTCCGGCGATGATGAAGGAGCTCGCGCCGGTGGGCATTCTCTTCAATTTCACTTGGGACGAGCTCTCGCCATTGCTCGGCGTCGATCCGCAGATCATGTACAACACGATCCGCGAAGTCGGGGTCGAGCACTTTACACTTTCCAGCGATGCGGGCGAACCGTTGTTTCCCGACTCTGTGGAAGCGATGCGTCTGGTGCGCGGTTACATGGAAGCCTTCGGGCTGAATCAGGATGAGCTGTATACGGTCTGCACGAGGAATCCGGCCAAGGTTGTCGGGTTGGAGCTAAGTTAGTTGAGGAGGGGAAATTGAGAATGGAAGATCGCCGGCCTTTCGGATCGATCGTCCATCTTCTATCCTCAATCCTCGATTTTTATCTCAAGCCGAGCCGCTCAAATGTCCCGTCCTTTTCCATCTCATCGAGAAAACGCCGATCGATCAACTGCTCCGCTTTCACTTGTTTCGCACGGGGATCGGTTTTGGCAATCTCGTCGAGCGTCGCCTGGATTGCGATGGGCTTGATTTCGAATCTCGGCTCCAGCACCTTGAGTTCCTGCGTGTACGCCGCGTCGAAAACCTTCCGATCGGTGAGGCCGATCTTTCTGCTGATCACTTTAAAAGCCAATTCTCGATCGCTCACCATCATTTTCAGCGACTCGGTCATGGTATGCATGAACTGGCTGATGGCTTTCGGCCGTTTGGCAATCACCGAGCGCAGCGTCACGAAGCCCGCAGCGATAAAGGGCGGCCGAATTTCCCGACCGTCGATCACATAATTATAGCCGGCGAAGGCCGCTCTCGTGTCCTGTGGCGTCGTCACCGAAGCCGCGTCGACAGCTCCCGACATCAAGGCTTGAATGGTTTCCGGCGCGCCGCCGGTCTGAATCAAATTGACGTCGCGTAACGGATCGAGACCTTTGGCCCGCAATCCGTAAAGCGCAAAGTAATGGCCGTTGCCGCCGATGCGGCCCACCCCGATGCGTCTTCCTCTGAGATCCTCGGGCCGTTTGATTTCCGGCTTACCCATAATGCTGTGGGTAAGAACGTTTTTGATCGAGCCGATAAAAACAAAATCGGTATTGCCGGCAAGGTAAGCCCGCATGGGACCTTCGCCGCCGACGATCCCGATATTCCCGTTGCCGCTGCTCATCGCCGCGGTGACGATGCCCGAAGAGGCGATGTAGACGAGTTGAAAATCTAGATCGTGCTTGGAATACAAGCGCGCCTCCTCGGCAAACCAAGGCAATGCCATAGCCACGCTTGGCGCCGATTGCAGACCGACGAGTTTTTCCGCGGCAAAAACGGCAGAACCGATCGACAGAAAAGCAAAGATTAGCCAACAGCATCTACGAATAGCCCGTGCGACCATATGGGACGTCTCCAGAAATGCGCGCGTTCACCGCCGCTCTGATTGTGCCGTCAACGTTTTTGCATCTGCTTGATAAAACCTGACGTTTCCATTTCCTGAACCAAACTCGCGTCCACAAACGCTTTTGGATCCGCCGCCGCGGCTTTGGAATTTTTCGGCGCCATATCGTCGAGCAGAGTCTTAATGCCAGCAGGATCGGCGTACGGAACATCCATCAACACAGAAGTGTAATTGCGGTACGTTCGCTCGAGCCCTTCAGGATCCGTGAGCTTGGTGTACTTGCCAATAATAGCTTTCGTGCTTTCTTTGTCGGTCTTGATGAAATGAATCGCTTCGGTAATCGCCCGGCAGAACTTTGCCACCAACGGACGGCGCGTCTTGATGATCGCCTCACGCGTAACCACACCGTTGCCATGCAAGGGAATTTTCAAGGTCGCCATATTGACCAGATCGCGGAAACCCAGCCGCTCAGCCTCCTTGATAAACGGCTCGTTCATGATGGTGAATTGCGAGATTCCCTTGGAAATGGCTGCAAGCCGTTCGGGATTTCCGCCCGCCGGGACGATGCGCACGTCTCTTTCCGGATCGATGCCGAGCTTTTTGAGTGACAGGCGCATCCCCATATCGGAAATACTGCCGAAACGATTGACCGAACCGGTTTTGCCTCGGAGCTGTTCAGGATTGGTGATACCCGGCGCGCTGATGATGTGATCGATGAAAGTTGGGATAATTGAAAGCACCATCACGACATCGGCACCGCCCAGACGGGGATTGACGACATTAGGCGCAGACGTGACGACAATATCGAGATCACCGGCAACCAAAGCTTGCATCGCCGGCGGCCCGGCGCCGAAAAAAATCGGCTCCACTGAGAGACCTTGCTTGGCTAGAAAGCCTTTCTCCTGCGCCACCCAAAGCGGTGTGTGCGACGCGGTCATCGCTGCCCAGCCCACGCGCATACGGTCTTGAGCGAAGCCCGTGTGAGTGCCGAGGAACAACGGCAGTACTATCACTATAAGGCGAAAAGGAACCGACATGTCTTACCTCGAACTCCATTGCTCATGAATCACTTCGTGGTGCAAGCTGTTCTTGCTCTGCTTTCACTTCACAATCGCGTAGCAATACGAGTCGCGCGGCTCCGGGCTCAAGTTCGGATGAACGGACCAACGCCGTAACGTTCCCTCTTTCTGCATGCCGACCTTTTCCATAACGCGCGCCGAGGCGATGTTCTCGATGTCGCAAACTCCCCAGATACGATAGATTCCCTTCTGTTTGAGTGCCCATGCAACGAGCCCTTTGATTGCCTCAGTCATGTAGCCGCGCCCCCAATAAGCGCGCGCCAGAACATAGCCCAGCTCCCACTTTTCGCCAGCCACCCGGGCGATCATCATACCGATCACTTGCTTATCTTCGTTCAGCTCGATGACCCAATGAAATGCCTTGCCGATATCCCAGGCGAGCTGACACATGCGCATGTACTCACGTGTCTCGTCGAGATCCTTGTGCGCGCGCCAGCTCACGTACCGGGTCACTTCGGGATCTTGAGCGTACTGGCGAAAAATCGCCTCAGCATCGGAACTTTTTGCTTTTCTCAGTCGTAAACGTTCAGTCTTGAGCGTCTTGGGCGGGTTTATCACTCTAGGAGAATCCGACTAGCATGATTGCCGAGTTTAAGGTCACGCCGAAAAATATTCAAGAGAGTGAAAGCCACGCATGTCCTCTGAAGTCGATTGTGCAGTCCTTTTCCGGGCGCAAGCGCAGCGCCAAAGGGTAATCTTCTGTGCCCATGTCGTCACTCATCGAGCGGCTGGGTCCGAACCTTCACCGGCTTCCCAACTCGTTCAGCGCCTCGCGCAGATAACTCTGGTCCACGTACTTCGCAGGCTTCGGGACCGGTCCCTTCGACTGGGTCTGTTCCCAGTAAATTTGGCTGACAATCTGCAGGCCCTCCAGGTTAATATCACCGTTAGGATCCCAGGTGTGGGTCGACGTATAGAAATCCCAGCCGCGGCGTGCATGTTCCGGTTTGAGCTTCATCTCTTTCGCCAGAAGATCGGCGCCAGCCTCTTTGTTGCGGTACAGCCAATGCATCGTTTCCGCCATCGCCTTCATGACGCGCACGAGCACGGGACGGTTTTTCTCGGCCCACGAGCGCTTGGTCGAAAGCGCTGCCAGCTGATAATTCGGGATCACATCGACGAAGCGCCCGATCTCGTTAAACCCGTGCTCCTCGGCTGCGTAGTTGACCGGCAAAGACAACGCGGCGGCATCGATTTGTCCACTCAGCAATGCGGCATAGGTTTGCGGTGTGCCGCCGATGACGAGCAGCTTGTAATCGCGCGGATATTCGAGTCCCTTAGCCTTCAAGACTTGCCGGAGCGCAAACGTTACTCCGGATGTGAGGCTGATCGCGCCGAACGTCGCGCCGCGCAGATCCGCATACGTTTTGAATTTCTTCGCGGCCATGATCGACTGCGAAAGTCCGTTGATGATGCCGCCGACGATTACCAGATCGAGGCCTTTCTCGATTGCGGCAATTGGGGCGTCGGAAGCGCTGCCGGCAATTTCCAGCGAGCCTCCGGCTAGTGCTTGAATCCCGACATCCGAGGCTCGAATAACGACCAGCTCGACATCGAGCCCGTGCCGCTCGAAAAATCCCTTTTGCGAAGCAACCCAGAGCGGTCCATAGCCGAAAGTCTTGGTCGCAGAGCTGATCCGGAGCTTGACCCTTTCCTGTGCATGCGCGGCGGCGCACTGAAACAGCACGATCGATACGGCAATGACCGAAAGCTTTCTTCCAATCACGACGGCCTCCAGCTCAACCAGTCTATTAAATCTTTGAACTAATTACGTCAGGACTTCTTCGTTGCGCCAGCTCGCGATCGTCGCCCGATCGTAACCAAGAACATCCATGAGAATGGACTCGTTATCTGAGCCCAACCGGTTGGGCAAGCGCAAGGGCTCCTCGGTTGCGCCGCGAAACAAAAATCCACTGCGCGGAATCTCAAAAGGGCCGATCAGCGATTCGGCGAAAGGCGAGAAATAGTTTCTGTGCCGGAGCTGAACATCCTTCAACAGGTCGGCGCCGGTTTGCACGACGCCGGCAGGAACGCCCGCATCCTGCAGATCGCGCATCACATCCTCAGCGATTCGCGCTTGCGTCCATTCCTCCACGATATGGTCGAGCTCGACGCGATGGTTGAGACGCGCTTGCAAACCGACGAATCTGGCGTCGTGAAGCAATTCCTCTCGATTTATGGCGCGGCAGAAGGCGCGCCACTCGTCGTCATTGCGCACTGAAATCACGCACCAGCGGTCTTCGCCTCTACAACGGAAGCACCCGTGCGGCGCCGCAGTTTCATAATGGTTGCCCTTGGGCCGCGGATTGTCGCCGTTGACCGAAGTCTCCAGATAGGTCGTGCCCAGGACAGCCGCGGTGCCTTCGATCTGCGCCAGATCGATGGTAACGCCCTTGCCGGACCGGCGGCTATTGAGCAATGCGGCGACGAGGAGCGTCGGTCCCATGACGAAGCCAAGATGATCGGGATAGACACCTTGGCTACCTATGGGGCGATCTTGCTCAGGATGATTCCACAAATAGGTAATCCCGGAAAACGCCGTGAGGTTGAATCCCCAAGTCCCATAGCTGCTCTTCGGGCCTTCGCTGCCGAAACCAGGAAGCTTCACGATGACGAGTTTGGGATTCGATTTTCTGAGCTCATCATCTCCCAAACCGAGTTTATCCAGGACGCGCGGACGAAAATTTTGCAGTAGCGCATCGGATTTGCCGGCGAGCTCGCGAATCAGGCGCGCACCGGTGGGATGTTTTAGGTTCACCGCCAGAGAACGAACACCGAGATTGCACTCGATAAAACGCGGCGCCGCGTCGACATCCTTGTGCTGACCGTAGTGCCGAAATGTATCCAATCCGCCCTTGCGGGACTCGATCTTGATGACCTCCGCTCCGTAGGCGGCCAACAAACGCCCGGCATAGGGGCCGGCGTAACCGGTCGTGAAAGCCAGGATCCGAACGCCTTGTAGAATCTGGTTGGGCGACATGGAATTAATACGTCACCTCGTCCATACTCAGCCCCAGCTCGCCGTGCAGTATTTCATCGTTGTGTTGCCCCAACAGCGGCGCGGGCATTGGACCCGCGCGCGCGCCATCGACCATAAAGCAGTTTCCCGGCTGCAGAAAAGTTCCGAGAGCCGGATGCGTCACGGTGCCGAAAAAACCGCGCGCTACGATATGCGGATCTTTCATGAAATCCGACGGTGAGTTCACCGGCAACCCGGGAATGCCATTTTTTTGGAACAATTCGGCGAGCTCTTCTTTCAGGAAGCGCGACGTAAATGACGTCACCTGGCCGTTGATATAATCAGCGTGCTGACGACGCAAGTTGCTGTTGATCCATTTTGGATCGTCAAGCGCAGGGTCGTGATCGTCCCAAAGACGCAGCAGCAACGGCCAGTGGTTTTGAGTCACGAATAGCGCGATCCAGCCGTTCTTGCATTTAAACAAGTTCGCCGGCGCGTTGTGTTGATGCTGACTGCCGGCGCGCTTCATCACCCGCCCTTCGGCGGAATAGTTGAACGCGACATGCTCGTGTAGCGCCATGCTCGCTTGTATGGACGTGTCGATCCAGGCGCCGATGCCGCGTGTCTCGCGCTGCCAGAGCGCGAGTATCACCCCGTAACAGGCGAACAGGCTGGCATAATAGTACGACTGAGTCTCCGGCGGATTGCAGGGTTTCATCGTCGGGTCGCCGCTGATATAGAGCAAACCGCCCATGGCGTTACCTACGATATCCGGCGTTTTGTAGTGCGCGAACGGTCCGTCTTGGCCAAAGCCGCTCACAGAAACCAGAATCAATTTGTTCTGCTTTTCGATAAGATCCGGGTAGCTGAGATCATGCGCCTCGAGATATCCCGGCGCGAAGCTTTCCAGCACGATATCCGATCGCGCCACCAGCTCGAGGAATGCTTTTCTCCCGAACGGTTGGGTGATGTCCAGCGTTACGCTGCGCTTGCCGGCGTTAAGATAGGCGAATCGCAAACTACTCTCGCAGTCGTTCCGGCCCTTGGCGAAGGGCGGCTCGCATCGTCCTGAATCGCCGCCGGGCGGCTCGACTTTAATGACATCCATGCCAAAATCCCTGAGCATCTTGCCGCAAAAGGCGGCCATGGAAGAGCTCAGGTCCAGCACACGGTAGCCGGATAAGAGCGAAGCCGGTTCTGAATTGGTCATCGGAGTATTGGAGTATTGGAGTGATGGAGTGTGGGGTCTGAAACCCACTACTCCAGTATTCCATTACTCCAGTCTTCTCATCCTTTATGATTTTTAATGATATGCTGCGCCAAACGCCAGCGCAGCACCTCGGGCGTGCCTTCCGTGATGCGAATGCTTCGTACCTGTCGGTACCACCATTCGAGCGGCAGCTCGCGCATCAATCCCAAACCGCCGTGCACTTGAATTGAGCGGTCAACGACTCGACTCGCCATCTCGGCGCATTGGATTTTCGTCATGTAAGAGAGCTGACGGACATCTTCACCGCGGTCGTGGCGCCAAGCGCACTCATAAACCATCAAGCGGCAAGCGTGGAGCTCCATGGCGGAGTCCGCGATCATAAACTGGATCGCCTGCCGGTCGGCTAAGGGCCTGCCGAAAGTGGTGCGCACTTTAGAATACTCGATCATCATGTCGAGAGCCCGCGAGGCGATGCCGACGGGCCGCGCGCCGTGTCCCCGGATCCTGCCCTCTTGAATCCAGCCCTGCGCGATCGAAAAACCCTCGCCTTCCTTGCCGATCCTATCCGCTGCCGGGACGCGCACGTTCTCGAAATGGATCTGCCCCGGCGTATCGCCCATCATCGTCGGCCAAAGCCGCTCCAGCGTCACCCCGGGGGCTTTCATAGAGACGATGAAACAGCTGACGCCGCCGCGGGCGCCTTTTTGCGGATCTGTTACGGCGATCACTTGCGCGTAGTCGGCATTTTTGGCGCCCGTTATAAATCGTTTCGTGCCGTTGATCACATACGAATCGCCCTCGCATAGGGCGCGGGTCTTCATGCCTGCTGGATCGCTGCCGGCGTCCGGCTCCGTTTGCGCGAAGCAAATCCGTTTTTCACCGCGAATCACGGGAAACAGAAAGCGGTTTTTTTGTTCCTCATTGCAATGAAACAGAACCGGCCGTACCTCCGGCCCGAAGATCGGTGCATAGCGAAACGGAATCGCCACGGTACGCGCCACTTCTTCCATGATCACGCAGCGGCTCATCAGATCGAGACCCGCACCGCCATATTCTTGCGGCACATCGAGCAGCCACAAACCGATCGCCTTGGCTTTTTCCTGCAGCGGCTTGATGTACTGCTCGGGCATGTCTTCACCCTCGGGCCGGCATTCGCGCTCGAGCGGGATCAGCTCGCGGTCGACAAACTTACGGACGGTCGCTTTTAGGAGTTTCAACTCTTCCGGTAAATCGAAATCCATGTGTGATAACCGCCGTCCTCGCCCTACCCTCTCCCGACGAGAGGGTAAGCGCGAGGCAATACTTTAGGTTTAGGTTTTAGCCGAGAGGTTATTTTGCGCTGCGACTATACTCGCCAAGCCCGGGCCGATAGGTCTTTTTATCGAGGAACTGTTCCATTCCGGTCTCGCGGCCTTTCTCCGGATCGGTGAGACGAAGCGCGGTGCCTTTAGCGCTCATGTAATCTTCCGCCTGAGCGTAATCCATCGTGCGACAATATTTGTAAACTTCCTTGGCCGCGCGCAGCACCTGCGGGTTTTTCTTCATCAACTTCTGCGCCAGACTGACCGTCTCCTCGCGCAATTTTTCTTTCGGCACGGCATAGTTGATCAGCTTCATTTCCGCGGCTTTCTTACCGTCAAAGGGATCGCCCGTCATGATGTACCACATGGCATCGCGGTAAGACATCGCGTCCGCGAGCACGCGACTGACCAAGCCGCCCGGAAAAATGCCCCAGTTGACCTCACTCAGACCGAACGTCGCATCGTCCGCGGCGATGGCGAAATCGCAAGCAATCAGAGGCGTAAACGCGCCGCCGAAACAAAAGCCGTTCACCATAGCGATTGTCGGCTTGGGGAAGTAAAAAAGCCGGCGCCAACGCCATTCTTGAGACGCCCAGCTGGCTTTGCGTCGTTCGAGTGGATTGTTATCCGTGCCGCGAAAATATTCGCGCAGATCCTGTCCGGCGCACCAACTCGGCCCCGCACCCGTGAGAACGAGCACCTGCGTTTCCTTATCGACCTCCAGCTCCGTCAATGCATCGAGCATGTCGTAATGCAGCTGCGGGTTCATCGCGTTTCTTTTTTCCGGCCGATTGAGAATACACCAGGTGATGCCGTTTTCTTTTTCGACTTTGACCGTCTTGAATTCTTTCCATAACGTTGCTGCCACGTTTCGATACCTCCTCAGAGAGTTTGCGCTGAGCTTATGCAGCCGAAGAAGCCGTTGTCAAGCAAACCGCTGTTGATCCAGCTAGAGAATAGCTGAGAAATTTTTTGGATTCGCTTCAACGATGATCACTCGGCGCCGGTAAGACGGTTGAGCCTGTAACGAGCGCCGTCGCGGCGAGCACTCGGCGGCCGTCATCGGTCATAAAGCTTTTTGACGAATCCACTCTGCTCGATTTCGCGCAGCAGACTATCGTCGACAAATGATTTGGGGTCGGCGCTTTTAGCTTTGGGATTGTCCTTTTCGACAAACCCGAGCACGGTTTCAACGCCGCGCAGCGATGGATAAGGCACCGACTCGTAGTATTTCGCGTTGAGCAGTTCTATCGAGCGTTCCAAGTTTCGCGTTTGTTCGGCGCCGAGCTTGAGCTTTTTTCTCACGATATCGATGCTCTCTTTCTTGTTCTGCTTGACGAAAGCAATCCCTTCCAAGTAGCCCTTAAGAAATCTTGTTACGCGATCGCGGCTGTTTTTGACATAATTCCGTGTCGTCGCAATCATTGTGTGCAAGTAATAGATGTCAGTGTCTCCCATATCGGCCAGCACTCGATAGCCGCGGTCTTCTGCGACAAACATCGACGGGATAGTTAAGACGGCGGCATCTATCCCGCCTCTGTCGAGGGCTGCGAGCATGTTCGGCGATGAACCGAGCTGCATGACCTGGACATCGTTCACGCTCATCTTCCACCGCGGCAACATCATCAACAAAACAGAATGGGATACTGCACCAATCCGCGTAACACCGATTTTCTTGCCCTTCAGCTCCGCAGTCGTTTTAATCTCGCTGCGCGCCATAATTCGCTGCAACCCTTTATTGACGACTCCCGCAATCATCACCGTGTCGGCGCCCTGCAATGTCGAGGCGACCAGGGCGTCACCGGCCGAAGCGACCACTTGAATGTCGTTGGCGAGGAGCGCGCTGATGCCAGTAGCAGCGCCCTGGCCCGTGACAATGACCTCGGTATCAATGCCGTACTTCCGAAACAACCCTTTTTGTTCAGCGACCCACACAGCGCTATGGAGCGCGCTGACCGAGCTTAATCCCATTCGGATCTTGTCCTGTGCTCCTACGGAAGCGGCAAGCGTTACAATGCTCGATAGCAGAATCAAAATCCCCAGACGGATTGATGGCTGCATGCAATCTCCTCGAGTGTTTCTAGTCTTTGAGTCGTTCACCGCTTCCACCTTGACCTTACTTCACCTGCCAAGCTCAGCGAGTGCCTGTTTAAGAAAGCTTTGATCGATATACTTTGCCGGCTGAGGCAATGGCTCCTTGAGAATGCCTTGCTCCGCGGTGATCTTGATGAGCGTGCGCACGCCCTCGACGTTGAGATCCGCGTTTCGGTCCCAAATGCGATTTTTCCAGTTGTAATCGGAAGCATAACGGCAATGATCGACGCTGATGACCATTTCCTTCGACAAGTAACCACAGGCGGCTTCACGATTGTCCATCATCCAGCGCATGGTCGTCGCCATCGCTTTCATGAAGCGCACGACCACCGGCCGGTTCTTTTCCGCCCAGGAACGCTTGACGATATAGACGTTGAACTGAAAATTCGGCTGATCGTCGGCAAAATAACCGATAATATTAAAGCCCTGCTGTTTCGCGACCAGGTCGAGCGGGACGCCGACGGGGGCGGACGAAATCTGCCCTGAGGTCAACGCCTGATAGCGATCGGAGGCGCCGCCGATATTGAGCAGTTTGTAGTCACGCGGATATTCCATGCCATGAGCTTTGAGAACCAGACGAAGAGCGAACCCTGTCCCGGAAGTCAAAGTCTGCGTGCCGATCGTCGTGCCGCGCAAATCGGCGTAGCTTTTGTATCCTTTGCCGCCGATCATGCTGAGACCGAGACCATTGATCAAGCCACCGATCATCGTGATGTCCGCGCCTTTTTCATAAGCGCTGATGAGCGTGTCCACCGTGGCATTCGCAATGTAGATGGAATCGGCAGTGAGCGCTTGAATCGTCAGCGGCGAGCCGCGCATCGTCACGATCGGCACCTCGAGCGCTTCTTTTTCGAAAAACCCCATCTTGCTCGCCACCCAGAGCGGCCCGTAACTGAGCGTCTTCGACGACTCCCCGATGGGAAACCGAACCCGCTCCTGAGCGACGCACGGCGACGCTAAGGTCAGTACCAGAGCAAGCAAGGCCACGGTTTTTGCCTTTCTCAATCCGCGATCTTTGATCCTCATTTCAAAACTCCATCACTCCAGCTTTACCGAATCTCCTTGATGACACACAAGGTGTTCCGACCTGTCCACATCGGCAGAAACACTGAATGCCGGTGTTTGCCGCCGGCAACGATGACCATGATGTCGTGCGGCTTGGCTGATAGATGTACGACCCGATCGGGTGTAACGTGCGGCGCGTCTTTCAATAATTCGTCATCGCTTTTGTGGCCTTTGCGCCGAGCTGGAATCTCGGAGAACTTTAAAGACGCATGCTCCCACAGATACTCTTTGACTTGCTTTTTGCTAATGCCATCGCGGGCCATAATCTCAGCATCCTCGACCCCAAGCGCGATCAGCGGCGTTCCGCCGCCAAAACTCCCAACGTCGAGATGGCTGACACCGTGATGCATTTTGATCACTTCTGCCAAGGAAGAAAGCGCCTGCTCGCCACGATTGCCGGCGGTGTGGATCGGCAAAAAACCATTGATGCCGAACACGGTCACGGTGTTTTCATCCGGTTTGAAACCAAACTCGACGTGATACGGTTCCCACGGACTTTTCTCCTGGTTTTCACCGAAACACATCGTGTACTTGCCGGGCCAGCCGAAGGTGGAGCGGTCAGTTTCCCCGGGATAGCCGCCGCCAACGGTGATGAGGATCAGGCGAATTGCTCGGCCGATGGTGGCGTTCGAGCGAAAGCCGGGACCGAACACACCGGCATCGCAGTTGACGTTGAGCTGCCGTCGTATCGGGCCGTTCAGCAGCAGCGCCGGTCCGACATAGCCCGTCGTCGCTTGGACGCCGTAAAGGTTGAAGCGGGGCTCACAGATCGCTTCGACTGCAGCGATGATCACCGGCAGATACTCCGGCAGGCATCCCGCCATGACAGCATTGATGGCGATCTTCTCAATCGTACAGGGCGCCCATTTCGGAGGAATCGGCCCGATGACTTCTTGCGGATCGCGCGTCGTCACGCCGAGCATTCTCTCGACCCGCTCCGTCGTAGGGGGCACAATCGGTAACCCGTCGCTTAGCTTCTCTTTCAAGAACCAGTCATTGACCGCTTCCCTGGTATCTTCGACTTCGACGAGATTAGAGGTGAGGTTCATTTACTGAGCTCCATCTCACTTCACTGCGAAATTATTTACTTGACGAGTCCGCTTCCTTCCCCCTTGCGGGGAAGGACGGAGGAAGGGGGCACTTGTTAACTTCTCGCGAATTAGGTGGAGCACACCATCCATATTCTCGAGGATATCGCAATTCCAGAATCTCAGAACAATAAAATCCTGATCACGCAGCCAAGCATCTCGTTTTTTATCGTAGTCTTTTTGATCCGCGTGCTGGCCGCCGTCGATCTCGACAATTAACCGTCCTTCGAAACAAACAAAATCTGCAATATAATTTCCCAATGGCTGCTGCCGGCGAAACTTGAACCCACCAACTTGCCAAAACCGAAGCCTTTGCCGAAGCAGCCGCTCGACCTCTGTCGGGTTCCGTCGCAATTGTCGAGCTCGCAAGCCAGTCTGGTCCATATCCGCCTATCCTTGCCTTTCCCCGCAAAGGGGGAAAGGAATAACAGGATCAGGCCCCGTCGGATGATCCGTAATGATGCGGTAAGCTGATCTTCTATTACCCAGCCAATGTCAGCTTCTGCCTGACCGGCTCCACCGCTCCTTCCGCATCGGCACGATGCTCGCCCGGCCTTGCGCCACCGCTTGGATGATGCGGAATCTCAACCAACGGAAGTTTTGATACGCCAAAAAACTTTGCTTCGGTACGCGCCAACTCCATGAAAATCGACTGGCACAAAGTGACCGTTGGCTTTCCCTTCTTCTGTAATTCGATCGCGTCGTGGACACTCCACGAGGTACACGATCCTCAGGCGCCCAAACCGGTAATGACGGCGTCACACCGGGTAACGAGCTCCTCCATGATTATTTTCGGCGCGCCCTGCATGTGAGTGGGTTTGGTTTTAAAGATCACTTGCTTGACATCACATCGCTCTTGCACCAGCTTGGCTAACTCTTGAAACATACTGGTCGAATTCGACTGACCGTTATCGATAATGCCGATTGTCTTGCCCTCGAGTGACTCCAACCCTGGAACCAGCGGGCGCTCTTTGGGGCTGATCGCGGCTCGAGGATCAAGGAATTTGATAGTCGCCACAATTTTGAACCTCCTTGTGATCAGTTCGCGTGGGTTTTACAAATCTATATATGGAAAAGATTTCCAGCTGCAACCGCCGCCGAGCGCCTCATCGAATCTGCGCGGTTTGACGTCACGGGTCCCGAGCCATCGGCTGGAATCCAATTACTTGACATGTAAAATATTTCACTTTAAGTGGTACTGACGAATCAGCACCCGGAGATAACGAGTTGAAACTCAAGAAGAGGCGTCGCGTGTTTTTCGCCAACC
>JBIOXP010000100.1:0-17009 GCA_044869705.1 Binatia bacterium
CTTGAAAATAATACCAGTAGGGGTGCTCTCGGGCCGCAGCGATTTTTGCTGGCTAATTCCGCCATGAAGCGTAAAATAGCGCGTTATTTGAGGTTCTAAGACTCGCGCCGCTCCATTTCGGCAGCTGGGAGCCACTTTTCTATATGCGAACACGAGAAAAAATCTTCGTCCTGCTGGTTCTTGCCACTCTGATCCTGGGCGGTCTGATCTTTTTTGGATTTCGAGACAACGAGGTCGAAGCCAATTATTACCGCTGGCTTCTGACTGCCAACCTGAAGGCGCTTCTGTCCTCACCGGTTAGCTTTTTCGACGGATTGCCGTCCGGAACCTTGTTCTACGGCGGTTTGACCGTGTTTGCAGTGGTTATGACCGTGGTTTTTCTGCGGATGATTCGGGATGGTGAAGTTCAAGCGCTGCGCAAACGATTGGCAGAAATAAGAGCGGAAAAGAACGAAGCCGATAACCTCCTGCAAGAGGTCGTCTGGAAGGGCAAGCACGAGCGCCAGTCGAAACAACTATTGAATCACGATCTCGAGGCCAGCGTCGAAAGAATCGAGAACCTCATCGTTCAACTCAACGCCAAGGAAGAGGAGCTCAAGGCGCGCGACATCGAGCTAATGAGCGTGAAGGGAAGCGGCACGCCGGACGATTTTTCGGGGCGCGCCGATGGCGCGGGAGCAGAGCGGCTGCTTCGGGAGGAACTCAAAAAGAAAGACGAGCTGCTGCAAGCCAATGAGGCTGCCGTCAAAGACCTCGAGCAGCGGCTGAGCACGAAAACACGGCAATGGGAAAACCAATTACGCGAAAAGGATGTTCTTCTCAAAGGCCGTGAAAATGAGCTCGGAATAATCCGGAACGAAACCGGCGAACTCACGCGGCGAGTCGAAGAATTACAAAATGCCAAGCGACGGGCAGAAACTCTTCTCGAAGCCGAGTTGAAGAAAACCAAGGAGGTTCTCGAAGCTAACGATCAGGCGATTCGGGCGGAAGAAAAGCGTTTTGCAGAAAAATTCAAAACTCTGGAAATCCAGCTCAGTGAAAGAGACAAGCTGCTTAGGAGCCGAGAAGCGGAGCTCAGCGGTTTTCAACAACAATTGGCTGCGTTCGAGTCAGCCCGTCAGCAAACTGAAATCAGACTTCAGGAGGAGCTGCGGAAATCAGACGAAGACCGGCGCGCGAAGGAGCGGCTCCTGGCGGAAACCGAGCAACGGCTCAACGGGAGCTTGCAGGGATTGCGGAACTCTCTCGCTGAAAAAGACGTATTGCTCCAAGTTCGAGATAACGAACTGGCGACGGTCAAATCGGAAGTCCGGGCGATTTCTCTCCGATTGACGGAGATGTCGGCTGCCAAAGTCCGCGTAGAAGAAACGCTGCACGAGGAGCTCAAGCGTACCAAGCAACAACTCGAGGCTGAAAAAGACGGCCAGCGAAAGATTGTCGAGCACCATGAAAAACAAGTGCAGAGTCTCAGCGCCGAATTGGCGCGACGAGAAGCGCTGTTACAGCAGAGTGGCACGCAAATCGAGACACTGAAGCGCGAGACCGAGAATTTTGCGGCGAGTCTGAAACAGCTGAGCGCAGCCAAAGAGCAAAGCGAAGGCTCGCTCTGGGAACGATTGAAAAAGCACGAAGCCGATTGGCAAGTGGAAATCCGCGCTCGGCGCGAGCTAGAGCAGCGCCATGCCAGTGAACTCCAGGCGCTGAACACGCGGCTCGGCGAAAAGACGGAGCTTTTGAGTGAGCACGAGCGAGAAGTCAAGGCGCTCCAATCGCAACTCGGCTCATTGACGGAGCAACTCGCCAAAGTCGGCTCAGCGAAGGAGAGGGCGGCGACCCTGCTGCAAGAAAAGCTCCGGGCAGAAAAGGCGGGTTTGCAAGCCAACGACTCGGCCGTCCGGGAGCTCGAAGAGACATTTAGAGCAAAGATCGAGTCGCTCGAAAAACAGTTAGCGGACAAGCAAGCGATTGTCGGTGAGCGTGACGCGGCCGTCACCGCGCTCAAATCGGAGTTGGCCGAACTCGACCGCAAGGTCAGAGACATCACCAGTGCACGCCAACACGCCGAAAGTCTATTTGAAGAAGCGCTCAAGGAGCGCGATGAACTGATCCACTCCAAGGAATCCGCACTCAACCGACTCGAGCAGGAGCTCAAGCGGCAGATCGGGGAAATGCAGGTTGGCTTGCGCGAGAAGGAGCAGGCGCTGAGTCAGCGCGACGCGGAAGTGGGCGATCTCAGGAGTCAGCTTGCAGAGCTTGTCTCTGCGCGGGAGCAGGCGACTGAGGATTTTCGGGATGAGCTTCAGGTCAAAACCCAATTGCTCGATGAAAGAGCCGCCACGATTCGTGCCTTGGAGGAACGGTTCAGCACAAGAATTCATGCCCTCGAGCTGGAAATCGGTGAAAAACAAGAACTGCTCGAATCGCGTGACGCCGATCTCAAGTCGGCACTAACAAAGCTCACTGCGATTTCCGGAGACCTGAGCGAACTCGGCGAGACAAAGGAGCAGGCTCTACGATCACTGCGGGAAGAAATAAACGAAAAAACCGAAGCCTTAGCAACGGCGCAATCGGCGATGCGCGCCCTGGAAAAACAGCTAAATGCCAGGGCCGGGGCGCTCGAGGCTCAACTGACGGAAAAACAGGAAGTGCTGAGCGCTCGCGATGCGGAGTTCCACGCGCTAACGGTAAAGCTGACCGACGCGACCGAAAAGCTCGCGGAGCTCGAGGCCGAACGGGAAAGATCGGAACGCTTGCTCCAGGAACAGCTGCGGGAGCAAACTACGTTGTTGGAGTCTCGAGCTACGTCCATCGGCGAGCTCGAACAGCAGTTGGGCAGCAGAGTGGAGTCGCTCGAACGTCAACTGTCGGAAAAGCAGAGGCTTTTGGAGGCGAGCGATGCGGAATTGCGCGTCATGCGGACGCAGCTAAACGGGCTCAACGAACGGTTGTACGAAGTCGAAGCTGCTAAAGTCTCGCTCGAAAATTTACTGGACGAAAAAAGCAAACCTGACAGGGCGCTTGTCGCCGTCGAACGAGACGAATCCCAGACCGACGACGGGCTCAACGGAGATGCCGGCCTTGAAAATCTTCTGAGCGAGCGCGAACAGCTGCTTCAAGCGCGCGACAAACTGATCCAGAATTTGATGACCGAGCTCAAAGACAAGAAAACTCAACTTGCGAGACAAGAAATCGAAGTCTGGCAGAAAATCGAACGCCGCGAAGCTTGGAAACACCGGCTCTGGAAATTTGGCATTCGCCTGAAGGACTGAAGTAAAGTTCCGCTAAGCTCGATCTCACGGTGAGAACAGCTCACTGTTGACTCTCTCGGTCTAAGCGTTCTCTAGGCTTTGTGACGATCCACAACCGGATCGGCTATTTCTGCAGGTAGCTCGCGGGCATCGCGACGCGCAAAATGTTAATGCCTTCAGTGTCCTCGACGTAGCGGATAAAGCGGTATTTATTTTCCAGCTCATCATATTTGAGCGGTGGCGCTTCCGCGCGACCCGCTTCGATGCGGGCCCAGATGAAATGTGGTCCGTCCTGCTGCAAGACATGGCTGACGGCTGCTTTGAGTTCTTCGACCGTCGCGGCAGTGACTGAGCTTTTGATACCGGCGTCGCGCGCAACGCCAGCAAAATCGATTCTCCCGGCGGTAGCCACGGTCGGTTCGCCGCCGGAGGATTCATATTGCTGATTGTCCCAGCAAATATGAATGAGATTTTTCGGCTGGTGTAGCCCAATCGTGGCCAGCGAGCCGAGATTCATCCATAAAGCACCGTCGCCGTCGAATACGAAGACCTTGCGTTTGGGCAGGGCGAGCGCGACACCGAGGCCGATCGACGAGCAGAGGCCGAGAGTTTTTACTTGGATATTGCCGTCGCTCGGCCGAACCGCATTCCATTCCGCCGTCGCGCCGCCAGCGGTTGTGACGAACAATTCGTCCTTAATCAAGGGCGCGATCGCCTGGAGACATTCAAACCGTTTCATCTTGCGGCCTAGAGCACGGCGCGAGTCAGCAGTAAAGCCACCGGCCGTTTCGAGCTGTTCGCGAGTGTAACCGCGCCCGTGATATCTTGTTTCACCTTCAGCGGGTCGCGCATGACAATGTATTTAATCCCCAATCCCTGGAGCACGGGCTCGGTGACGAGCCCCACCATATGAAAAGCATTGTCGCCGATGTCGCCCGCATAATAAATGAGCAGCAAGATCGGCATGCCGAATTGCAACGCCGTCGTGGTGAGCGCGTTGCAACTGTTCAGCAACCCGCCGTTCTGCATCAACATCGCGGTTTTTTTACCGCCGAGATGCGCACCGGAGCATACGCCGATGCCTTCCTCCTCGCGCCCGACCGGAATGTGCGTGATTGCGTTATCTTGGTAGAGCAGGTTGATCAGTTGCAGCATATTGATGTCGGGGACGCTGGCAATGAGATCAATGCCCGCCTCTTTCAAACCCGCTATAATTTGCTGCGCGCCCGCAACGGTTCCCATGGAAATTGGCCGCTCGTGACCGCTGACGAGAAACTAGCGTCACTTAGCTGGCGCCTTCTCTTCTAAGAAATAACCGCCGCTGCTGTCAAGCGAGATCCTTAATTTGACACTCAATGGGCGATTCTGTTAGCAGAGAAAACGATTCAAAGATCGGAGGTAGCGCTGTGATTTTTTTTCTATTGCTGGGGCGGCCGATCATCAAGCAGAGCGGTTTGACCACTCTGGGCTTAGTGATGATTTCATGCCTTGTGCCTATCGCGATCGCCACCGCTGCGGAGTATCCCACCAAAACCATTCAGGTGATCAATCCATTTCCACCCGGCGCAGTCACCGATATCGTCGCGCGTATCGCGGCGCCCAAACTGTCTACGATCCTCGGCCAGCAGGTAATCATTGTCAACAAATCCGGCGGCGGCGGGGCAGTCGGCATTCAAGCGGCGAAAGATGCCGCGCCGGATGGTTATACGATTTTGATCACCCCCCCGCCGATCCTACTGATTCCGCTGGTGAACAAGAATTCAGGCTTCACGATCAAGGACTTCACACCGCTGGTTCTGGCGACCAGCAGTCCGAACACCACCGTGGTCAAAGCCGATGCGCCATGGAAAACTTTGGAAGATTTCATTGGCGAGGCGAAGAAAAATCCGGGCGCGCTGACTTATGGCTCCGCCGGTCCCGGCACCACGCCGCACTTTATCGGCGAACTGGTTAAGCTAAAAACCAAGATCGATTTGACGCATGTGCCGCTTGGCTCCGAATCGGCCGCGGCAACGGCTGTGCTCGGCGGCCATGTCAATATCGCTTTTCTGACCCTTGGGACAACGCGCAGCCATATCGAAGCAGCAACGATGCGTGCTCTTGCCGTCGCCTCGAATCGCCGACTCAAAGATTTTCCCAATGTGCCAACCACGGTCGAAAAAGGATTTCCCGAGTTGAACTTGAAAATCTGGGTCGCCTTTTTTGCACCGGCGAAGACCCCCGGCGCAATCGTCAAGCGGCTCGCGGCCGCGCTCAGCGACACACTGAAGGATCCGGAGGTCATTGGGCAAGTGGAAAAAGCACAAGCGCTCGTTGAAAATCTCGGCCCCCAAGAAGCAGCGAAGTTTTACCTCGAAGAAGAACGCAAATGGTCGGAGGTCGCGAGCGTGGCAAAAATCGGCGGTTGACCGATTCACGGACACCGTTGGGTTAGATGAAGCGCGCGCAACTGGCGGTTTCGGCTGTTCTCGGCGGATTGGCGGGCTTCGTCCTATTAGAAAGCCGCCATCTTTCGTTTGGCACTATGCGAGTACCGCAGACGGGATTTTTCCCGTGGGTACTCGCAACTCTGCTCTTGGTTCTTTGTGTAATTTTGTTCGCACAGGGAGTCTCCGGCGCGGAACCGGAGCGCCCGCCGGATGCTATTTTGCCGGAAGCTTGGTCTCGGATCGCGTTCACCCTGGCGGCAATGATCGGCTTTGCCCTAATGCTGGAGCGTTTAGGATTTTTACTCAGCACATTTTTTTTGATGATACTCCTGCTCCGCGCGATCGAGTCCCAACGCTGGTCCAAAGTTGTTTTCGTCGCGCTTTTAACCGCCATAGGTTCATACGTCATCTTCGGTTGGATTCTCGCCATTCCTCTTCCCGGCGGCGTGTTGGGTATCTAACGTGGACATTTTCGCCAATGTGGCGCTGGGCTTTTCAGTCGCGCTGACACCGACAAATTTGCTCTTTTGTTTTCTCGGTTCCGTCGTCGGTACTCTGGTCGGCGTTTTGCCGGGATTGGGTCCTGTCGGGGCTGTAGCATTTCTGCTTTCACTGACCTTCAAGATGGCACCGGCAACCGCAGTTATCATGCTTGCCGGAATCTACTACGGAGCCATGTACGGCGGCTCCACCACTTCTATCCTCGTCAATATTCCCGGGGAAACCGCCTCGGTGGTGACGTGTCTCGACGGTTATCGTATGGCGCGACAAGGGCGCGCGGGCGCAGCACTGGGCATCGCCGCATTTGGTTCGTTCATCGCGGGGACATTCGGGGTTGTCGGCCTGATGTTTCTCGCGCCCTTGCTCGGCAGAGTCGCGCTCCGATTCGGCCCGGCGGAATACTTCGCGCTTACGTTGACAGGCCTCACCTTGGTCGCCTATTTGACCCGAGGCTCCATGACGAAGGCGCTGATAATGGCGCTGCTCGGACTGCTTGCCGGGAGCGTCGGGATGGATCCGATCTCGGGCGAAGAACGGTTCACATACGGGAGCCTCACCTTGCGCGACGGGCTGGGTCTCGTGCCCGTCGCGATGGGACTTTTCGGCATCGCCGAAGTCTTGGACAATCTCGCCGCGAGCGGGACTCAGTCGATATACGAAACCAGCATCAAGGGCCTGCTGCCGAACCGAAAAGATTGGCAAGCGAGCGGCTGGCCCATTGCCCGCGGTTCCGCGATTGGTTTTCTGCTGGGGATCTTGCCCGGGCCTGGGCCGGTGATTGCATCGTTCGTTTCGTATGCGATGGAGAAGCGGCTCTCACGCCATCCGGAAACATTTGGCACCGGCGCCATCGAGGGCGTGGCCGGACCGGAAGCAGCAAACAACTCGGCGACAGCGGGCTCTTTCATCCCTTTGCTTTCGCTCGGCATACCGACGAGCGCCATCATGGCGCTTTTTATGGGCGCCTTGATGATTCACGGCATTCAACCGGGGCCGCTGTTCATCAACAAATACCCGGAGCTTTTTTGGGGATTCATTGCGAGCATGTACATTGGTAACGCTATGCTGCTCGTATTGAACCTGCCGCTGATCGGGATTTGGGTGCGAGTTCTCAAGACGCCGTATGCGATTTTGTTTCCGATGATTCTGTTGTTTTGTCTGATCGGCGTCTACACCCTGAATTCCAACACGACGGAAATCATCATCATGCTGATCTTCGGCATCGGCGGTTTTCTCTTGCGCCGGCTCGGCTTTGAGGGCGCGCCGTTTATCCTCGCGATGGTTCTGGGTCCGATGATGGAAACGTCGCTGCGCCAGTCGCTGCTGATCTCGCGCGGTAGTTTTGCGATATTTTATAGCCGGCCGATCTGCGCGACACTGTTGCTGGTGACGGCGACGTTTCTGCTTTGGCCGCTCTTCAGAAGAGGGAAAAGCGTCGCGGCATAACCACAAACCATGCCGTATACGCGTCGGCAGAATGTCCGATGGGTTAGTTATTTGTCTTTCCTGATCTCTCCTCGTTGAGTGCGCGAAGGGTCGTAAAGTCATAAACCTGCTCGGGGGAGACTTCGCGCTCGATCTTAAGGGAGCGGCGCTGGAAGGCGATCATTTTTTCCTGGAGGGCTCGTGAAATCGTGCCATCGGCAGACATGATTTTGACCGCTGTTTTATAGACATCGGCGGCTTCGCTGTGGCTGAGCTTCATAGCGGCAGCGAAATTCGGCACCGCTTCTTTTTCGTTGTTTTTGAGCCAGGTAAAACCCTTGAGCGTTCCCCGTAAAAAGCGCTGCACGAGCTCCGGGCGCTGCGCCAACGTTTTTTCCGCCACCACGACGCCGGCCGTGATGAATTCCAAATCGTCGCCGTAAAAAAGCAATTCGTTATAGCCGTTTTTCTTGGCGATCAACCGGTCCGATTGATTCAGTACCGCGGCGTCCACGGCGCCCGAAAACAGGGCGGTTATCCGGCTCGGCGTCGGCTCGATGGCGCGCAGCACGACATCGCGTTGCGGATCGATGCCGTGCTTGGGCAAAAGCTCGCGCGTCATCTGGTCAAGCGCCGCGCCGAAGCTCGACACCGCGATTTGTTTGCCGCCTTTGAGTTCCTGAATCGTTTTGACGGTTTTGGCGCCATACAGCCAGTTAAGCGGGCGCGTGTCGAAGACCATGATAATTTTCAGCGGCAGACCGCGCAGTACTGCCCCGGCGCCCTGTCCGAGGATCTGGCTAAATTGAAAGCTGCCGCCAACCAATCCCTGAATGCCGGGGAGCATGCCCGCCTGGATGAGCAGGACGTCGAGACCTTCTTCGCGGTAAAAGCCTTTCTCTTTGGCGAATCGATAAAGCAGCGTGTTGGGGCTGATCCCGGCGGAGATATGGACATTGACCTGATCCAAAGCGAATAGCGGGCAAACGGAAAAGGATGCGACCATGATCGTCGCGAGCGTCGCCGATTTGATGGCGAGTCGACCCACTGTTGTGAAGTGAACGAGTGTCCTGGAATTAAGGCGCATTGTAGAACTCATCCGTGTCTTGGCCGGACTATTGAGTTCTTTGGATTGCGGGTGGCGCTGTCGCGTGAATGTAGCGTAGTGTTGGTTCCATGACACTAACATATACCTCCGGCTAAAACCCGTATTTTTCCTGAGCCGCAAGCGCAATCGCCAGAGCGGGTTTCAATTCCGGCCGCGCGCTGACCTCGCGGAAAGCTTCGTTGACGGCGTCCTCACGTAAAATATCGGCGACCGGGAGCGCATTCGGAAGAGCGCCTTTGGCGCTCATTTCCCCGACAATTCTTTCAATGGCCGAAGCCGGGATAGCACCGTCAATCGGTAACGCCCAGCTTTCGACCCGATCCGGCGAAGTGACGATGGCGACCGTGCCGCGCTCGTCCTCGTTGTGCGTGCGGGTTTTTCTAAGCCGGGCTTCGAGTTCCTTCAGACACTCGAAATGGCTCACATCGCGCATGAACCAGAAGGCACGAATGATCGCGCGAAAGTAGGCTTTAAGCTCCTCGGCGCGCTTTTCGATCATTTGTCTGGTGGCGACCGTGAGCTTGCCGGGCCGCCTGGGGAAAATCTTATTGGGATCTAGAATCATGCGGTAACCTTCGCGTTCGAGCTGATCGGAAAAGGGCGGCTGCGAAGTGATCGCCTCGATGCGCCCGGAGCGCAGCATTTCCATGTGCGCCGGATTATTGCGATAGCCGAAGACAGGATCATAAAGCCATTGGACATCTTTGAACGGATCGAGCCCCGCCTGACGCAGCGCGTCCGTGATAAAGACTTCGACGAGACCTTCCTTTTCGCGCATGCCGATGCGCCCGCCGCGCAGCTTGCTCATGTCCGTGACGTGCTTGGCCCCGTACCATTTAAGAAATGGCGTGTAGCGCCAGCCGCCGACGATGTAAATTTCGGCGCCGCGCGCGCGCTGATAAATCGCCGCTTCGACGTCCACGGCGGTCGCAATATCGACGCCGTGATTTCTCATCGCCAGTGCCAGTCCGTCACGCTCGAGCGGGCCTGGAATAAGGCCGCGCGAATCGTAGTCGTATTGCTGCAGTCCTTCTTGCTTGAAGAAATCCTGCTCCTCGGCTACAGCGATCGCGACCTGATGACCGACGTGATAATTGCTGTTGGCAATCAATATAGGTTGATCCAGTGTGCTCATGACGACTCCCGTCGATTAATGTTCCATCCGATGCCGATTCCTTAGCTGATCGAAAAATGCGGGTTCTGGAACCGGCGCACCCGCGGAAAAATTCCGGCAACGATCGCGAGCACAAAAAGGGTTGCCAGTCCCCCGGTCAAAGCCGAGAACTGAGCGCCCAGCCAAGCAGCGACCAAACCCGATTCAAACTGGCCGAGCTGCGGGCCGCTACTGGTGAAAATACTGTTAATCGACGACATTCGCCCGCGCAATTCGTCAGGTGTGCTGAGCTGGTTCATGGTTGAGCGCAGGATCGAGCTGATCGTGTCGCCGGCTCCGGTTGCGATAAGCATCAGAACCGAAAACCAGAACACCTGCGAGCCTGAGAACAACACGGTCGAGACTCCATAAATGCCGATGCCGAGAAAAATCCAACGGCCGCCGTGCTGGACAGGGCCGAACAGCGCGAGCCCCGTTGCGGCAATCAACGAGCCGACCGCGCGCGCGGCGTACAGGATGCCCAGTCCTTTGGGGCCGACGAATAAAATGTCGCGCGCATAGATAGGAAACAACCCACGCACGTTGCCAAAAAACGTCGCGCTGAAGTCCAACACCATCAAAGGAAAGATGACTCCGTGCGACCAGACGAATTGCAAGCCTTCATGCAGCGAAGCCAGCGAGATAGTTTTCCAGCCTCCTCCCCGAGGGATCCTGGCGCGCAGCAGAATGAGCGCTGCCAGCATGGCGAGCCATGAGCAGGCATCGGCGGAATAACAGGCAGCGGGCCCCCAGATCGCCAGGACGACGCCCGCGATGGAAGGTCCGGCGATGATCGGCACGTAGCGCTGTGTGCCTTGCAAGGCCAAGGCTTGCGCGAGCAATGAGCGTGGCACCAGATTCGGAACCATCGACTGGCGCGATGGTTGCTCGAGGGAGGTAAAAAATGCCAAGAACACCGTTGCAATATAGAGCATCTGCGGGCTGGCTTTCCCAGCGAGAGTTAACCAAGCGAGAGCTGTGGAAACAGAAAACAATCCCATTTGGGTGCACATCATTAATTTGCGACGATCCACCGCGTCAGCCAGTAATCCGCCGACCAGCAATAGGGCAATTTGTGGCAGCGCGCGAGCCACGCCGAGCAGGCCGATCTGCAGTGGCGAATTTGTGAGCTCGTAGATCTGCCAGGCCATTGCGACCGTGGTGAATTGAGTCCCGATGCTGGATAGAAAGGAACCGGTCCAGAAAACGCAAAAGTCACGCTGGCGCAACAGCGAAAAACGGCCGGTCTGTGCGGCGATATTCACGATCCGGTTCATTGAACAGTTGATTTCGCAGTCTTCCTGGTCATCAGCATGCGCCGGGATTGCCGTGTCTTATCTCAAAGCCGGACCAACGACAAACCAAGCATGCGATGCGGGCGAAAAATTCCGGCAAGGCGTCGGAAAATTCTGTTGGTTTCGTGAAAGCTTGGTATAATACGGCATTCCACTAAACCAACCGACTTCTTGAGAACCGGAGGTAAGCCAGATGCGCAACGGAAAGATCCGTGTTGGCATTATGGGCTTGGGACAGATCGGTCGGCATCTCTATCACCTCGCGCTGGAAAATGACGACATCGAGATCGTTGCGGTAGCCGACATTGGCAAGCCCGAAATCATCGAGTATCTGCTCAAAAGCGAAATTAAAGACGAGCTCAGGTGCCAGCTCACAGACAATTATCTGGTGAACAATAAATTTCGTACGCGCATGTTTCAGCTCGCGCGGCCGGAGGAAGTTCCCTGGGATGTCATCGGTGTTGACTGCGTGGTCGATGCGACCGGACGATACCGGCAACGCCGTGACATGGAAGGGCATCTGCGAGCCGGTGCCAAGCGCGTCATTCTCGCCTCATTGCCGGCGGAGCCGGTGGATCGAGTGATCATTCCCGGGATTAACCAGCGCCAGGCGGATGCATCGGACAAGATGATCTCCGCCGGCTCGGCGACGACGAACGCATTCGCGTTGTTGTTGCGGACGCTGGACGAAGCTTTAGGCGTCGAATGCGCGTCCATGACGACGGTGCACGCCTATTCGAGCGATCAGTCGCTGCAGAATTATGCCCATTTGGATTTCCGCCGCAGCCGCTCCGCCGCGGAAAACATCATTCCCAACAGCAATGAGTCGGCGCGATGGGTAGAAATGGTGCTGCCGAAATTCGCCGGAAAGTTGAGCGGCTATGCGCTCAACGTCCCGGTTCAGCGCGGTTCGCTGCTGGATGTCAATTGCGTTATGCAGAACGGCGGCATTACCATCGAACAAGTCAACGACACGAAGCGCTCCGCTGCAGCCCAGGAGGCGGAATTGATCGGCGTCAGCGATGATCCCATCGTTTCTTCGGACGTGATCGGTTGCCGACAGTCTTTGCTGTTCGACTCGCGCGCGACCCTCAAAGCAGGCAAAAAAATTATTAAAGTGCTTGCCTGGTACGAGAGTCTGGGGCACGCCTGCCGCGTCCTCGACGTCGTGCGGCAGTATAGCAAGTTCGAGCGGGCCGGAGGTGAGCGATGAGAGTTGCGATCAATGGTTTTGGCCGGATCGGCCGGTCGGTGTTTCGTATCTTGGACAAGCGCGCCGATGCTGAACTGGTCGCGATCAATGACGTGTTCGATCATGACGCGCTGCGCTACTTACTCAACTACGACACCGTGATGGGCAGATTCGAGGGCGTGTTACGTCTTGAGGGCGACGAGCTGGTCACGTCGCACGGACGCACGCGCATGATTCAAGAGCGAGATCCGCTGAAGCTTCCATGGCGCGATATGGCGATCGACGTCGTGATCGAATCGACAGGCATATTCACGGCTCGAGAACAGCTCGAAAAGCATCTCCAAGCCGGCGCGAAGCGGGTCATACTGACGGTGCCGGCGAAGGACAAGATCGATTATACCGTCGTTATTGGTGTCAACGATGACGGTCTCAAGCCCGAGCACCGGATGATTTCCAACGCGAGCTGCACGACCAACTGCCTCGCGCCGATGGCCAAAGTGCTGCACGACTCCTTTGGGATTGTCGAGGGCATCATCAACACCGTGCATGCCTACACCAACGACCAACGGCTTGCCGACGTGCCGCACTCGGATTGGCGCCGCAGCCGCGCGGCGGCGGAAAACATTATCCCGACCTCGACGGGAGCGGCGAAGGCGGTCGGAGAAGTATTGCCGCAGCTCAAAGGCAGGCTGGACGGCATCGCCGCGCGCGTGCCGGTGCCGGACGGTTCAGTGGTTGATTTGTTTGTCGAACTGGAAAAGACCGTCAGTCCGGACGATGTTCACGCCGCGATCAAGTCGGCGGCGGAATCGCAACGGATGAAAGGCATTCTCCAGATGATGGAGACGCCCGTGGTCTCATCGGATGTGATCGGCAACTCGCACTCATCGATCTTCGACCCGGCATTCACGAGCGTGACGGAGCGGAAATATCTAAAGTGCCTGAGCTGGTACGATAATGAGTGGGGCTACTCGAATCGAGTTTGCGACCTGCTCGGGTTGCTCGGGCGGTGGCGGTGAGCCCGGTCGGCGTTAGGCGGCAAGGAAAAATCCCTACCTTCAGGTTCGCGCGACGAAACTCTCATCCGCGCTAGCCCGCCCAGACATCAGATTGCTTATTTTTTCCACACGCCGTCGATGAAGCCGGTTTTTTCGAGTTCCTGGATAAAGCTCGAATCGACGACATGGGCCGGATCGAAGGTCTTCGCGCGCGGGTCGCGGAGTTCGAGAGTTTTCAACATAAACTCGATGCCTTTCATATTCACGTAGGGGATCCGCTCCTGGAACCTGGTGACAACGTCGTAAGTAGGATTCAGCACGTTGGGGTCGCGATTCTGTGCGAACTCGGCGGTAACCTTCAATACAAAATCGCGGTTTTCCTTGTAGTAGCGAAGTCCTTCGACAAACGTCTTCATCACCCGCATCACCGTATCGCGGCGCGTCCTGATATAAGATTTGGTGCTCGCAAAACAGCTCCCCGGATTATAAAGGCCGAGCTTGCTCATATCGATCAGCTCGTGCAAGCCGAGCTTTTCGGCGGCGATATCCTGGGGCGGAATGAACGTCGATGCTTGAATGGCCCCTTTGCTCAGTGCCGCGAGCCGAGTCGGCGCGCCGCCCACGGCGATCAGAGCGAAGTCGCGGTCGGGGAGCAAGCCCCGTTCGTTCAAAATAAATCGTATGACGCTGTCTTCCTGTGAGCCGAAAGTGGTCACGCCGATTTTCTTGCCTTTGAGATCGGCGACGGTTTTTACCTCCGGCGTCGAGAACACGCGCCAATAAAGGGTGTTGATGGCGCAGGCCAGGTAAACCGTGTCTGCACCGCCGACCGCCGAGGCGACGATCGCCGCGCCGCCGATAAAGCTCAGCGGCACCTGCCCTGAAACCATCGCCGTGGTCAAGATCGGGCTGCCCTGAATATAAACGAGATCGACGTCGAGACCGTTCTTTTTGAATAAGCCCGCTTTGCGCATCACATCGAGGATCCCGAGGGATGCGACCGGAGCTGGGTAGCCGATGACGAGTTTTTCGAGCTTCTGTGCGTCCGCCGACGCGGCAGGACAAGAATGCAGGAAACAAAACAGAATCGCGATCAATGCCCCGCGGCTGAACACTTGTGATCCTTTCCTAATTGCCGTGCTACGAAACCGACAAGCCAATGCCGATTGATACAAGGTTGCCGCGCTTCGATCGATCTCGGAAGGATTTCTCCCTTCGGTGGACATGACAAACAATGAGGCGCCTGCATAGTAAAGGGTACGTCAGTTGTAAGTATTCTGATCATTTTTTGTAGAGCTGGTCGATGAAGCCGGATCGGCGGATTTCTTCGACGACGCTCGCATCCCAAAATTCCTTGTCACTAAACTTCGCGGCGCGTGGGTCGTCGAGGGCTGCCATCTCGAGATGAAATTGGATCGATTCCGGGTTGGCGCGCAGGTCCTTCTCTAGGCGGCGCGTCGTCTCATCATACAAATAACCCATGGCGGCCGGGTCGGAGTTTTGAAAGTATTTCTGGAGCACCTGCAGGCTGTCGGCTTTGTGCGTGTTCATGTAGTGGATGCCCTCGATATAGCCCTTGAGAAAGTTAATCACCAGCGGGCGATTTTGTTTGAGCAGCGCTGCCGTCGTGTTGATGCCGCCGCCGGGCGTCGGCACGTCAAATTTGGTAAGAACTTTCAACCCTTCGTTTTTGGCGATCAGATCCAGTGGCGGAAACAGCATGGTGCCGTGGACCACGCCGGCTTTGACCGCGGAGAGACGACCGCCTTCGCCGCCGCCGATGGAGAGGAATTTGACATCGTCATTAGGATTGAGGCCGTTGTCACGGAGGAGCTTCGCGAGCCGCACATAGCTCGCGTCGCGTCCGCGCGAAATGCCTAAAATTTTTCCCTTAAGATCGCGCACCGACTGAATGCCGGACTGGGTGATCAGCGACGAGCCGAGCGTATTCATGGTCACTCCGAGCCTGACGAGCGGAATTCCCTGCAGCTGCGCCGTCGTAACGCCCGTATCCGATCCGAACAGGAAGTGCACGCTGCCGCTCACCAGCGCCGGCACGGCGCGCGCGCCGCCGCTCACGAGAATGGTTTCGACGTCATAGCCGTATTTTGCCCAGATCTTTTTCTCGGCGGTGACCCAGGATGGCGTGGAGCCCGGCGCGACGGCGGGATAGGCAGCGCGGAGTTTTTCGAGTTTCTCCGCCGCGTGAATTGGAAGCTCGACCGATGCGACGAGGATGGAGCCAAAAACCAAGAGCAGAAACTTTACAAAGTTTCGTTTTCCCGTGTGATACCCCGCCGAAGGTTGTTTTTGCATATCCCGGTGACCAGATGCTTCGCTGTCTCAGCTTTACAGCTGTGCAGTATACGTTCTCGATCGAGCACGGGCGTCATTGCGAAAGGCGTGCTGGCAAAGGTCCGCAAATCGGTTCGGCTTCATCTAAAACCGTCTTCCGGTCAGAAAGTGGTCGATGTTGCGCTGAACCATTCGGGTCTTCCCCAAACTCGCGTAGGCGCCGCTGACCATGTGTTGAGCAACCAGATCGCTGTTCTCGCGGCCGGCTTTGATCTCCTGCAGATGGCCGTAAAAATCTTCCAGATAGTCGTACATTTTCTTGAAGTAGGTGCGACCGGTTTGCTCTCCGTCAATGGCGGGTCCGTGGCCGGGGACGAGTTGCTCGTAGTGCCTGTCGAATAGCGGTTTGAGAGAACTCAACCAGTTGGGAATATTGCCGAAAAACGTCACCGGATGGACTTCGGTGTAAAGCAGATCGCCGGCGATGAAAACTTCCTCCTCTTCGAAATAGATCGTGGTGTCGCCCTTGCTGTGGCTATGACCGTTTTCGGCGCGGTACTCGAGGTGCAAAGTCACTCCGGGGAGTGTCACCTTCGTCCTGTCGGTGAACTGGACATCAGGCAGTGTCACACAAAGCCCAGGAAAACGCTCGTATAGCTCAGGGACCGGCTTCATCATGCGCTCGAAGTCGGGTCCGCCTTGCTCGCGCATGGCGTAGACGCAACCGGAACTGGCAACAACCGGGATCCCGCGCCGGGCAAAATAGAAATTCGCCGACGTGTGATCGAAATGTTCGTGCGTATCGATCAGATATTCGACTCTGGAGCAGCCCGCGAGTTGTAAAGCCTCTTCGATCTCGTCGACGCGCCGGATATCGGCATCAATCACGACGGCGTGCCCGGCGCGGTTCTTGATCATGGTAAAGTTGGTCGCGCCTTGAGGCCCGATCAGCGCAAAAACGGAGCCACTGACTTGCTTCAGCTCGGATTCCATACGAGATCGACTTACCCGAGTCGAATTCCGGTTGCAAGCGGATCGCGCAGTTGACGACGAATTATTGCGATGTTATTCGCCTATAAACTCTCGGGCAGTGTGAGAGGTGCAGTTCATGATTAAGGAAGGCAAATTGACAATCCTGGAAACGCGCAACGCGGTGGCGAAGATCACGATCAATTGTTCCGAGAAAAGAAATGCCCTCAGCCGGGATGTCATCCGCGAGCTGATCGCGGTTTTCGAGGAGTTGCGCAACGATGAGAATATCGCGGTAGTTCTGACTACCGGGGCAGGCGACGTGGCCTATTGCGCCGGGCGCGATCTGTCGGAATTCCCGACCGAGGGCGGCAAGAACCGCGGCAAAGATCGCCG
>JBIOXP010000101.1:0-2824 GCA_044869705.1 Binatia bacterium
AAGGCAATGATATGGTCGCGATGAGGGCCGGCTGCCTCGATCGCCTGATAATTTCCCGACTGGAAAAGGTCCGGCCAGTCGCCCCGTAGCTTCAGCAGCCTTTGTGTTAGCTCGAACTTCAAATGGCCGTTTGGCCAGCAGGAAACGAGCTCTATCCAGTTGGTTTCGTGCGCCATTAGGAGCTTGCCACGTCCGGAAAAATCAACCGGTCGCCGGTTGTCAGGATCGACAAGGGACAGGTCCCAGAGTTCCGTTCCCTGATAAAAATCCGGTACGCCCGGCAGCGTCGTCTTGAGAGCGAGCTGGGAAAGGGACGATAAGGCACCTAGTAGCGCCGTTCGCTGGGCAAATTTTTCGAAGGCCGTCAAAAAGCCCGCAGAAATTTGCGGATCGAGCAGGCGCTTTACAAAGTTTTTAAAAGCCGTCTCGTAGACTTCGTCCGGGTCGGTCCAGCTGGTCTCCTGCTTTCCTTCGCGCGCCGCTTTGAGGGCATATGCCTGCATGCGGCTGACAAGATCGGAGCTCACAGTACCCGGCCAGGCTCCGACCAGTGCCTGATAGATCATGTATTCATGAGCTTTTGTCGGCATGCGCCTGCCATTCGCGTGCTGCACGAGCGCGGCGTTGCGGCTGTGCCAATCCTGCACTGCGGCATTCCAATCCGCTGCAAGCTCGGAGATGGCGAGGATGCGGGCGCGAGCATCTTCGCCGCGTTTTGTATCGTGGGTTGTCGTCGCGGTCAGTCCAGCCTGCCCTGTCTTCATCCTTTGCTGTTGCAGTTCATGAAAGCGGGCCAGAGATAACTCGTCCGATGTGGGGTCGCCGCCGACTTCATTGAGCGCAAGTAATCTTCCAAAGCGATAAAAAGCAGTGTCCTCCATGGATTTTGCCATCAGCGGTCCCGTGAACTGCTGAAGCTTCAACGCAAAATCGCGCACGCGTGGCGCGCTGTAGCCAGCATTGCCTGCAAGGTCGAGCGTGACCGCATCGTGGAGAAAATCGAAGATCTGAAAATCGGGTCCGTCCCAGCGGCCGCGCGCACGCGCAATGACATCGCCGATCAGCTTGCGGTCGTAATCCGATGCTCCCGCTGCGGTGACATACGTGCGGTAGACGGGAAATTCTAGCACGTAGAGGCGCAGCGCCGCGCGCAACCGGTCGATCGTGAAGTCGCGCGTGCTGAAATGGCCGGCTGCAATGCGTGAAAGAGCACGACATAGCACGCCGAACTCGCTGGCCAAGATATTCGCGATCACCCGTTGCTTGGCATTCTCTAGAACGGTTGAAAAATCATCATCTCTACTTGTGAACTCGCGCCACGTGGAATCGAGCTGCTGCAAGCCCTTTCCGTTGAGATAGAGGTGTGTGAGCATATTGAGCCATTCGTAGCCGGTGGTTCCGGCCACGCCGGGCAGCACTGGCATCGTCTCACTCTCAGCGAGAATTTTTTCCACGATGATGTAGAACGCCGGCGTTAGGCCGGCCTCACGCCGGATTTTACGGACAAGCCGATGCAGCCGTTTTGTGTATTGCGCGGGGTCACGCAGTCCGTCGATGTGGTCAAGGCGAAGCCCTTGCAGCTCATCGGCCGCGATCAGTCTCGCCACCAATGTATGGATGGCCCGGAAGGTCGCCGGATTTTCAACGCGGATTCCGGCAAGGTCCGTGATGTCGAAAAAACGCCGATAGTTCACGGCCGAAAACGCGACCCGCCAGTAGGCGATGCGGTAATGCTGGCGTTCGAGAAGACGGTGCAGCAGTAACGCGCCGTCGTCGCCCCGGTAGGCAGCAAGACCGCGCTCGATGACCGAAGCGGCCCCCCTAAGCGCGGCGAGAGCAGCCTTCAGCGCCGGTGCTTCGCGATATGACGCCGCGCCCGGGCTTTTGTATTGCTCGGCCAAAGCCTGGAGAGCGCGGCCGTCGGGCTCATCGCCGGCCTTAGCCGCTCCCACAACTGTCCGGATGATTTCTGCATAGCGTTGCGGATTAATAGGCAGCTTGTGTTCAAAATACCACGCGACGAATGTCCCATTCGCCGCATCGAATTTGAGTTCGATCTCGCCGGTCTGCAATGCCTCGCCGTAAGGTCGTCCGAGGATCGGAAGCAGGACGCCCGGGTGGCGCCGATAAGGGAGCGCATTCCAGTCGATATCGAAACTTTCGGCATAGGGTGACTTCTGGCCCCATTCGAGCACGTCAAGCCACCAAGTGTTGTCAGCGCGGCCCACGCCCATGTGGTTCGGCACAAAATCGAGAATGAGACCCAGGCCGTGTTCTTTAAGCGCGGCCGCCAGGCGGGCAAAACCATCTTCGCCCCCGAGTTCGGGGTTGAGCCGGTCGTGATTAACAATGTCATAACCATGCGTACTTCCCGGTCGCGCTTTCAGGAACGGTGAGGCATAGAGATGCGAAATACCGAGTTCTTTGAGATAAGGAACAAGGGCCGCCGCCTGTTCGAAGTCGAAATCTTTGGTCAATTGCACTCTGTAGGTGGCACGCGGCACCGCAGACGCCATCATCGTCTCCCGACGGCAGCGAAGACTGACCAGGGCGGTAACGTCGGGGGAAGATAACCTCCCCAGATTGGGTCCTCCCAGTCGAGAACGGGCCTTTGCGCCGATGTGCCGGCAAGGTTGGCGAGCAGTTGCAGTGTGCCAGAACCAGAGGGCCAGCGCGCGAGCAGAACGTTGCTTTTTAATGATGCCTCGGCGCCTCCGCGCATCGAGGCCAGCAAGGGCGTAACGGCACGCTTGCGCACGTCAAGAAGCGCGCGTGTCAAAGCAAGCGTCTCAGCATGTCTGGGTATGGTTGCGGCGTTCCAGTC
>JBIOXP010000102.1:0-4604 GCA_044869705.1 Binatia bacterium
TGGAATTTCACGTTTATGGATTTGAAGCTCATGCCGGCGCCTGTCCGGAGAGAGGCATCAACGCGATCAAAGTCGCCGCCGAGGGCATTGCGCAAATGCAGTTGGGACGCATTGACCATGAGACCACCGCGAATATCGGCGTGATCGAGGGCGGCATGGCCCGTAATATTGTGCCCAACAAGGTGGTGCTGTACGGCGAAGCTCGGAGCCATAGCCCGGAAAAACTCGAGCGCCAAACCGAACACATGAAGCATTGCCTCGAGGAAGCTGCCGCGCGCCATACGCTGGAACTCGACGGTAAGCGACACACGGCCAGGATTGAGGCGAAAATCGAGCGCGAGTACGATCGCATGGACGTGCCTGAGACTGCCCCGATCGTCAAGCTCGTCCATGCGGCGGCGAAGAATCTAAATCTCGAAGTGACGCCCCATGCGACCGGCGGAGGCTGTGATGCGAACATCCTCAACCAAAAAGGTTTGGTGGTCGCCAATCTAGGAACCGGTATGCGAGAGATTCACACGGTTCATGAGTGGCTCGATTTGAAGGACCTTTCCGTGTCAGCGGCGATAGTTCTGGAAATCGTCAAGCTCAACACAATGCAAAATTCGTAAGGGGTCAGGGGTAAGGGGTGAGCTCGCTCAAACCCTTAGCTCCTAACCCTTCACGCCTTACCCAGTTAATCATGCAGGCAGAAGAAATCGGACTTCTCCTCAAGCAGGACCGCGGGCAATTTCTCGAATTCATCAGCGCCTACGAATACCGTCGCGCGTCGGGCCAGAAAAAGCGCGAGGAGGAGCTGGCGCGTGAAATCGTCCGCGTGGTTTCCGGAATGGCCAATGCCGACGGTGGAACGGTGCTGGTCGGCGTGGAGCCGGATAAGAGCGTTACCGGTATACCGTACGAACATGAAGAGCTGCACACGATTATTCAGGCGCCGCAGAATTTGCTCCGGCCTCAGCTCAACCCTTCCTGTGAAAAGGTTCGCCTCGGTAACCTCCAACTGCTGAAGTTCGAAGTCGCCTCAGGTTTGGAAATCTATCGTATCGCCGGTGGCCGGTCCTTTTACCGCATCGCCACCGAAAATCCCTCCCTTCCCCCCGATCAGATCCATGCGCTCAAGGAAGCCAAAAAAAATGTTTTTTTCGAGCGTCAGCAGGCGCTCAATGCCACTTGGTTCGATCTCGACGCAGACCTGCTAGCGACGTTCGTGGACCGAACGCAACCTGGGAAAGATCCTCAAGCGCTCCTCAGCCAGACGTATCATCTGCTTGACCTTTCTCGCGGACTGCCTTGTCCGAATATGGCCGCCCTGCTGCTTTTTGCCAAAGATCCCAGCCGTTGGCATCCGCGCGCGGGCATCGATTTCGTCAAGTACGAAGGCACGGACCGCCAGCATGGCAGCTCCCTGAATGTCGTCAAACGGATCCGTTTTGAAGCGCCATTGGTGAGACTGATCGATGAAGCGGTGGGCCGGATCAAAGAACATATTCGCGAACGCACGATTCTACACGATCTGTTTTTTCGCGAGCGGCTCGAGTATCCAACTTTTGCCTGGCAGGAAGCGCTGGTGAACGCGGTGGCGCATCGCGATTATTCCTTGAGCGGCGCGTGCATCGAAGTCTGGATGTTTGACGATCACATCAGCGTGCGCAGTCCCGGCGCGCCGCCGCCACCGGTCACTCTGGAACAGCTGCGCAGGCAAAAAAGCGTTCACTTTTCGCGCAATCCCCTCATTGTGCGCGTGCTCGCCGAGCTTGGCTATCTGCGCGAGATGGGCGAAGGAGTACCGCGCATGTTTCAGGAGATGGAGGGTTACGGACTCCATCCACCCGAGCTTTCGGTAGACGGGTTTGTGTTCACCGTCACGTTGCGCAACGCTCCGGTGTACGACGAGGCGACGCTGCGTTGGCTTAACCAATTTGGCACCATGCAGATCAACCTGAGGCAGCGCCGTTTGCTTGCCTATGCGTATTGCCACGGAAAAACGTTTTCCACCGCAGACTACGAGCGAATTGCCGAGGTGGATCGCGATACCGCTTACCGCGAAATCCGCAGCTTGGTTAAAAACGGTGTCCTTGCCCCGCTCAAGCCGAAAAGCCGGAGTTACCGGATTGTAGAAAAACTCTAGATGAACTTTTCTCAATTGCTGGCCCTCGCCTCCGGACATGCCGAGGCACGGATCGTACAGACGGCCGTGCAGTTGGCCGTCTTCGATACACTCCAAGACACGGCCTTGACTTCTCACGAAATCGGCAGTCGTCTCGGCCTTGAAGCCAAGGCGACGGAGCTCCTGATGAACGCGCTCGCCTCGCTGGGTCTTCTCGAAAAAGAGCGCGAGAATTTTTCTTTAACGGAATCGGCGCGGCGTTACCTGCTAAAAAGCTCCGGCGAATATCTCGGTGCAATGATTCGGTTCGATGCGTCACTTTGGCATTGTTGGGAAAAATTACCTGAAGCGATCCGTTCAGGAAAAGCGGTTCGAACACCGGACATGTATCAGAGCGATCCGCACGAAACCGACATTTTCATCAGCGCCATGGACTCTCTCGTGAAAGCGCGAGGGGATGCGGAGACATTGGCCGCTGCTCTGGATTGGACCGAAATAACAACACTGCTCGACGTCGGCTCCGGTCCAGCCACCTACCCGATCGCTCTCTGCCGGCGATTCCCTAACATTCATGCTACGATTTTTGATTTACCCGCTACGCTGCGACTCACCGAGCGCTATATTCGCGAAGCCAAATTACCGGCGCAAATCGATTTGATTTCCGGAGATTATCGGCACGATCCCATGCCGGGAAGCTACGACGTTATTTTCCTGTCGAATATCATTCATGGTGAAAACGTCGAGCAGAACGTAGCTCTCCTGAAAAAGCTTGCGGCGCATCTTAACCCGCACGGGCAAATCGTCATCAAAGACCACATTCTTGACGAGAGTCGTGCCCATCCGCCGGTTGGCGCGATTTTTAGCCTGCTCATGCTCCTCACCACCGATGGCGGTCGCTGTTACAGCTTTGGCGAGATCAAAAGCTGGTTCGAGCGTGTCGGGTTGAAGCGCGTGCGCCAAATCGATCTATCCCCGCCGCTCACCTCATCGCTGGTGATCGGCGCCAGGGATTAGGTTCGACAGAATCTATGCTAGAGTGACGGAGACTCTTGGAGAAAGGTCGCCCAGATCATCGACGAATCAGAACAGAAAGCCAGACAGCAGGTCGTCATCGAGAATTTAAAGCCTGCATGCCTCTGTAACAAAATCCGCAGAGGCACGGTCCTTAAAGCCATCCAGGCGGGCGCGAAAACTTTCGCCGATGTGAGCAGACGCACCGGCGTCGGTACCGGTCCATGCGGCGGCCGGCGCTGCGGTTCGATGGTGCGCGGTATGTTGGGCGAGCCGGTGTCGAATTGCAACGAATGCGGCTGGCCCGTTCTCGTGGGCTCGTCTTGTCCACGCTGCCAATATGCGAAAGAGGGCGGCATTTAGGACTGTTCGCGGATGGTGATTCGCATTTCATCAATGGTTCTGAGCCTCGCTGGACTCCTGGCCTTGATACTTGGGCTTCTCTTCTGGACCGGTAGCGCGGTGAACTTGCTCTCGCTCCACATGTTGCTTGGACTGCTCGCCGTTGGCGCTTTGTGGATCATTGGTGTCGCACAGGCGCTTCTCCCTTCCGGCAGCTGGATGATTGCCGTACTTACGACCATTGTTGGCGGCCTGATGATTGTCCTGGGCCTGACCCAGTCTTCTCTCATGGTCGGCGATTTTCATTGGTTTGTCCGAATCATTCATCTGCTGCTCGGCCTGCTGACGATCGGTATGGGTCATATGGCTGCCGCGCGCGCGCGCAAACGGCCACCGAGCTGAAAACACTCGCTAGGAGAGAATCGCACAATAACCCGGCCGCTATTCTCGACTGCGCGCTAAACGGGCCAGCGCTCCATTCGGTAAGCCTGCTCCCAGAACATGAATTCGTATCGGCTGCTCAATGTGAAATGCGCGATCATGATTTTTTGCTCGTAGCGCCCGGCTGCTCCACCGAGGCGATTCATGAGCCGAATTTGTTCCCGTACCGGTCGCCAAAAGGCATCTGACGCGTAGGTTTCGATCCACTCGCGGTAAATCCTCGGCTTGGCCGGCCGATTTCTATAAAGGCGCCGGCCGACCTCGCCATAAATCCAGTAGCAAGGAAGAACCGCGGCGACGAGCTCGCCCAAAGTGCCGCTCCGAGCAACGGATTGCAAATGCGCGATGTATGCCTGCGTGATCGGGCCCTTCGGGACTTCGTCCAACTGCTTACGCGATAAACCGAGGCTCTTGCCGAAGCTCGCGTGAAATGTGCGCTCGACCTCGACCGCGCCGAGCGCATGGCGACAAAATAGTGCCAGTGTGTCGAGACTCGGCGACTTGGCCCCTCCTTGACAGAGAACTTGCGCAAAATCGAGCAGGTAAACGTAATCCTGCAGGATAAAGTAGGTGAATCGCTCCAGTGGTAAGGCCCCGCGCTGCAGCTCGTCCAGAAACGGGTGACTATGGATCGCGCGCCAGATTTGCTCGCTTCCAGATTTAAGCTTTGCGCTGAAAGTTGTCATTGCCTCTGAACCATATC
>JBIOXP010000103.1:0-3911 GCA_044869705.1 Binatia bacterium
GTTTCGGGAAGCGCCGTCGCGAATGTGGTCGTCGATGGAGCAATCACCATCCCGCTGATGAAGCGGACGGGGTTCGCCGCCCATATGGCTGCTGCCATAGAAGCTGTGGCATCCAACGGCGGCCAGATCATGCCGCCGGTGATGGGCGCTGCAGCCTTCCTGATGGCCGAATATCTCAACCTACCCTATGGCCAGATCGCGTTGGCCGCGGCGATTCCAGCGCTGCTCTATTATCTCGCGCTGTTTACGCAAATCGATTTGGAGGCCGCCAAATACGGCTTAGCGGGATTGCCAGCAGACCGGATTCCCCGATTCCGAAGCATCATCAGATCGGGATGGGTTTTTTTGATCCCATTGGGAATTCTCATCTACACTTTGATGATCGAGAATTGGGAAGCCGGCAAAGCGGGCATGGTTGCCGTCCTGGCTGTTTTCGCCGTCGGCGCGCTGCAAGCCTCAACCCGTCCATCCTTTGCCAAAATCGTTACGGCCCTGGAAGATACCGGCAAAACCTTGCTCGATATTGCCGTCATCACCGCCTTGGCAGGTATCGTCATTGGCGCGCTTCATCTTTCCGGTTTCACTTTCAAAATTTCGCTGCTGCTGGTCACGCTTTCGGGCAACAACGTTTTTCTGCTCCTGCTGATCACCGCTTTTGGCTGCTTATTTTTGGGATTGCCGCTTCCGACCACCGTGGTCTACATCACGCTTGCCGTACTCGCCGCTCCGGCGCTGGTTCAGTTGGGAATACCACCGCTGGCGGCCCATTTGTTTCTTTTTTATTTCGGTATGGTCTCGCTCATCACGCCGCCGGACTGTCTGCCGGTTTATATTGCCGCGTCCATGGCGCAAGCCAATTTTTGGCAGACCGGCTGGACTGCCATGCGCTTAGGAATCGCCGCCTACATCGTGCCGTTTATTTTTGCGCTTCATCCACCGCTGATCCTAATTGGCAATGTCAGAGAAATTCTCATCGCGGTCGTCACCGCCGTCATTGGCGTGATTCTCCTCGGCGCCGGCTGCGCGGGTTATCTCTTTCGCCCGATCAGCTGGATGAAACGGGGGTTCTTATGGATTGCTGCTCTTTTATTGCTGCTGCCTTCGACTACTAATATTCTACTTTTCGCCGATATCTTCGGGTTCGCGCTGGGTGCAGCAGTCATCGCATGGGAGTGGATTCAGCGGGAACGCATTCCGCAAGGAATCGCCGAATCCGGTACGGTGGCTCGATAACCACTTTCGTGGTGTTTCTAAAATTTTCGTTAAGTCTACTTGAGACCGTAGCTCGCCGCGACTTTATCCATGTAGCCGGTTTCGTCGAGCTTTCGAATCAACCGTGCGTCGATTAGCTCTTCAACTTTCACGTCTGCCGCCTTCTGTGTTTGCACGGCCATCAGTCGTTTGATGTTGCGCATCGCATCCAAGGATGGAAAAGGCTTGCGCTCGACGCTCAGGAGAAGATCCTGATAGCCTTCCTCGGCAACCGTCGATTCGCTGATGTGGAATCGCGTCATCATCGTCTTCGTGACGACGTTCTTGTTTTGGGGCGCTAGCGTGTACGCCAAGCTCTCCACCAGCGCCATGAGAACCTTTTCCGCGATATCCGATCGCTTCTGCAAAAAGTCTTGGCTCACGACAATCGCCTGATTGAGCATCGGAATATTGGCCGGCATGAGATCGGCAACGACATAGAAACCTTTGCTTTTGAGACGGCGCATCAAGGCGCCATCGAGCACTGCGGCATCGATCCGGCCCGCTTCGAGCGACTGACCGATCAAGACCGAATCGCCGATCACCATGAGGTTGATATTATCGCGTTTGACATCCAGACCGATGTGCTCGAGTCCGAGAATCGTGTGCATCCAGGTGCTACCGCCGATGCTCTGAATGCCGAATCGTTTGCCACGCAACTGTTCCGAAGTTTTTAAATTCGGATTTGTGATGATGCTGTGAGTGAGCTTGCTGGAAACCGAGGACAGAATCCTCAGATAAAGCCCTTGCGACGCTGCTCCCAAAACAGCGGTGCCGCCGGTATAACCAATTTCGATATCCCCGGAGATAAGACTCGCCACCAATGTCGGCGCACCCTTGATCAGGACAATGCGCGCTTCGATGCCGTGCCTTGAAAACAACCCCTGTTCCTGCGCGATCAGAAGAGGAATTGTTCGTGGGCTCATGGCCGCAACGCCGACGGTAATTTTGGTTTGAGCGAGCGCATATATCGGAGTGAAACCGACTGAAACCGAGCTGACAAGCGCAGCGATCGAAAGAAGCCTATTCGCCATGACTTTTCTCCTGAGTGGAGTCTCAGGCCTCGGGCCCGTTTGGCCTCATTACATACGAGAATCGGCCACAACCAGTCAAACGCTTTGCCTATATTGACATTAGCTTTTTTGCCTCTAGACTCCGGCTCATCAAGGAGGGCACTGTATGATCGTCTCCGGACGGAAAATCTTCATCACCGCGCTCGGTTTTTTTGCCATCTTCGCGCTTTCGCAAGTCATCCTGGAAAAATATGCCGAGGCACGCGCCGGCGGTGGCCGCTCGGGCGGGTTTCGCGGTTCGAGGAGCTATCAGGCGCCGGCTCGTCCAACCCAGCCCACCTCGCCGAGACGGGAAGCCGCTCCGCCTCCACAACAGCCTTCCCCATATACACCGGCGAGCGGCGGCTTCATGCGCGGGCTCGGGACGGCGATCTTGGGCGGATTTCTGGGCTCGATGCTTTTTTCCGGCATCGCAAACGCGGGTTTTGGCGGTTTCGGCGGAAGCGGATTTGGCCTGATAGAAATCCTGCTCATTGCGGGCTTGGCTTACTTCGTATTCAAAAAATTCCGCAGTCCGGCCGTCATCTCAGGTCTGGGCAGTATGCCTTATCAAGATACGCGGACGGCTACTGACTACGCTCCGACGCGCGCGCCGGAACCGATACCAGCGAGCAATAACATCGACTATCGATCACTGACAACGATGGATCGCACGTTCGATCCCGATCGATTTATCAAGACAGCGCAGGATCTTTTCTTTAAGATCCAAGGCGCATGGAATAAACAGGACACGACAACGCTTTCTTCTCTGTGCGGCTCGGAGCTCATGCAGTCATGGTCTGAGGAACTGAGCCAGCAGCGTGCGCGCGGTCAACAAAATCGTATGGAAAATATCGCTCTTCGTGAAAGTGAAATTACCGAAGCTTGGACCGAAAATGGCGCCGACTTCATCACCGTTCGCCTTCACGCAAATTTGCTCGATTACACCGTCGACGCGCGAAGCGCCACCGTCGTCAGCGGCAGCAACACCGATCCGGTGGAATTTGAAGAGTACTGGACCTTTAGCCGCTCCGTCGGACCGAACACCTGGAGATTAATGGCGGTGCAGCAGGCATAATGACCGACTACTATGTGACACTGGGCCGCGCGCTACCCAGTGTCACATTTTGGCCCATCGACTTACGCCTTACCCTTCACGCCTAACCTTCTAAGGCCTACTTCCGCCCCCAGATCTGACCGAAAAATCCGCTCTTCTCCATTTCGTCGAGATATCGGGCATCGATCATCTCCTGAGGTTTCACTGTTTTTGCCCGCGGTTCGGTAGGGGCGATTTCATCGAGAGTCGATTGGATGCCTTCCGCCTTTAGCGCGAGCCGCGGTTCCAGTGCTTTGATCTCCACGTTGTAACTTGCATCGAGCAAAGCTCGATCGTCAATACGGAGATACTTAGAGAGAATCTTGAAAGTTGAGTCCTTGTCTGTGTGCATGATTTTCGCCGCTTCGGCCATGGCGTGCATGAATCGGGCAAGCACAGGGCCGCGTTTGGCGATAATCGATCGGCGTGTAGTGATGGTCGTTGCCGCATAGGCGATCTTCAGATCGGGACCATAAATCACGTAGTGATAGCCTAGTTTGAGCGCTTGTGCG
>JBIOXP010000104.1:0-6153 GCA_044869705.1 Binatia bacterium
CGTGAGTGAAGCCGCCGAGGGAAACTCGAGCGCGAGCAGTACCAGCGTAAGCGCACAGAGCAAATAAAAGTCGTAGACAAACCGGCCGACGAGCGCGAGCACCAGTCCGTACACGGCAATCGCCTCGATAATCGCGAAAACTACCACTTTGCGAGTCACATAGGTTGAAACGACGTATGCCGCGCGCTCTTCCACCGCGCCTTTGAATTCTTCGAGAGCGCGGAGAAGTTTTGTTCCGCGCGCGTCTCGGCTGATCGCGTCGGCGGAAAAATTGCGCTTGCGCCAGTAAATATAGTAGCCGACATCGATAATCGTGAGCAGCCATAAAACCAGTCTGGCCGGTTCAGCAACAGAAAGGCTGGTGCCGACGCGGGGATTGGTTAAGAGATGACGCGCGATGAAGATATAGATCGGCACGGAAATAAAAAACCCGCTCCATAAAATGACCGCGGCGCCGCGTTGATCGAGCAGTATTTTTCTAAATTCCTCGCGAATCATGTACGACTCCTCACCTCGCTTTTATCACAGCAGCGATCTGGATGTCGCGCCGGTGCGGCAATGCGGCGAATATCTTGTAGCCTCCGAATTCCGGTGATATAGCCGCGAAAGAGACTTCGCGAGGAGAACGAAATGGCGGAATTCGACATTGTCATTCACGGCGGCAGGTTGATCGACGGCACGGGCAATCCGTGGTTCTACGGCGACCTTGCCGTCAAAGACGGCAAGATCGCGCACATCGGTAAAATCAATCCGGAGTCGGCAAAGCGCGCCATCTCGGCGAAAGGCTGCGTCGTGACGCCCGGGTTTATCGATATGCATACGCATAGTGATCAGCCGGTCATTGCCGATGGCAATGCCGAAAGCAAAGTGCGTCAGGGCGTCACCCTCGATATCATCGGGGAAAGCCAGAGCGTTGCGCCCCTCGAAGGCGCGATTCTTGAGGAATACCGACTCGAACATCGCAAACGCAACGGCATCGAAACCGATTGGACGAGCTTTACCGGCTATTTCAACTCGTTAAAGCGCGGCGGCGTTTCGATCAACATTGCCTCGGGCGTCTCGCCGCAGCAAGTCAAGCGTGTGGTTTGCGGCTTCGAAGAGCGCCCGGCGAGCGCCGCCGAACAGGAAAAAATGAATCGGCTGGTCGCCCAGGCTATGCAAGAGGGCGCCTTGGGACTCACCGCCGCATGGCACGCCAAGGGTCCGGAAAATCCCGAAGAAGTCGTCGAGATGGCGAAAGTGGCCAAGCGTTACGGCGGTTACTACGGCGTGCATGTCGGGAGCGAAGGTTTCGACATCATGGAAGAGCTGGCAAAAACGCTCCGGATTGCACGCGAGGCGCAAATCCCGGTTCATGTGTATCATTTGAAAATGCGCGCGAAAGCCAACTGGGGTCGCGTTCGCCAAGTCATTGCACAACTGGAAGAGGCGCGCCAGGAGGGGCTTGATATTACCGCGAACCAATACCCCTACACGGCGATGCAGCATCCGTGGCGGCGTCTGTTTCCGCGCTGGGTGCAGGATGCCCCGCTCAACGAAACCATCTCGCAGTTCAAGAATCCTGCCTTTCGTGAGCTCGTCATCCAAGACCCGGAATTCAATCAATATGTCGATGAGCATGGCGGCTGGGAGGGAGTCGTCGCGGCGCGACTGGACAAATCAGCACTCAAGAAATTTGAAGGCATGAGCATCGCGGAGATCGCCAAGATCCGCGAACAGGACCCGGTGAGCACATGCTTCGATTTAATTTACGAGGAAGGGGTTTTCATTCATGGCGTGCACCACACCATGAGCGAAGATGATGTCAAAGCTGTGATGCGGGTGCCATGGGTCTCGATCGGGTCCGACGGTAGTGCCCTGAACCTAAAATATCCCGGCAAGCCTCATCCGCGGAGCTTCGGCACCAACCCGCGCGTGCTCGGGAATTACACTCGCGATGAGAAAGTTCTGACGCTCGAGGACGCGGTGCGCAAAATGACCTCGATGCCCGCGCAGGTGCTCGGCCTTAAAGATCGCGGTCAGCTGCGCGAAGGGTACTGGGGCGACGTTGTTATCTTTGATCCTGATCGGGTTGCTGACACGGCGACCTACGAAAACCCCAAGCAGTATCCCAAAGGCATCGATTATGTCCTGGTCAACGGCGCGCTTGTTATCGACAATGGCCAGCACACCGCGGCGCGGCCCGGAAAAGTCGTTTATGGGCCGGGATACGCGGGCCGGTGATATTCACGCAGAAGCAGGGTTTCTGTTCGAGAGCGCGGCTTCTCTGAGTTTGTAGGTCAAGGGCAAGGCGATCACGCAGAGCAACGACATGCCCCAGAATCCCTGCGCGCCAAAACGTCCATAGAGCGCTCCCGAAACGAGCGTGAGCAGCGCGCTCGCGGCGCCGATCCCGACCGTGCCGTAAATCGCCTGCGCTGTTCCTTCGAGCCCGTTTGGCACAATCCGTGAGAGCAAACGCATGCAGGCGAGATGAAGCAGCGCAAAGGTGATCCCGTGTAACGGCTGGACCAGCGCAAGCGCAAGCAAATCGGTGGTCTGCGCCACCACCGCCCAGCGGAGTATCCCCGCCAACGCCGCAACGGCGAGCGCGCCGGCAGGTGTAAGGAGCGTCACGACCACGGGACCTATGACGAAAAACACTACGACTTCGGCAGCGACCGACTCCGACCAGAGCACGCTGACGAGGGATGGCTTAATTCCCGCGGCGCTCCAGCGAATCACCGCGAAGGCATCGTGCATCGCATGGCTGCCGAGAATCAGTGCGGCGATCATCACCATGTGTCTAAATGCGGGTATCCCGAGCAGCGCCATAACTCCGTTGTGCTCGATGGGCGTAGCGTTCGGCACGCGCTCATAGCTCAGATTGGGGACCGCCAGCGCGCCGCAAGCGGCCGCGCCGAGTAATGCCGCCTGGAATCCAACGATCACCTCGAGTCCGAATGCGCCGACCGCCTGCCCCGAAACCAAAGTTCCCAATATAAAAGCAGCCGAGCCGGCTCCGCGGACCCAGCCGTATTCGAAGCCCGATGTTCCGTTACGGCTTCGCGCCGTCGCCGACCCGAGTGCCAATGCGTCGGACAAAATCGTGATCGGCGCCAGCGCTGCCGCATGGAGAAGACTCATGCCGAGCAAAAGCCAAAAGCCTCGCGCTCCGAGATAACCCAACGTCACGGTTGCGGCGAGCATCAGACAAAAGATCAGCACACGGCGGAGCGAGTGAATCAAGTCACCGACGCGGCCCGCCAGAGGCGAAGTGAGCAGGCGCACAGCCGTCCCAGCGGAGAGCACCAGCCCGAGTTGCTCCGGTACCAATCCGCGCTGGTTCATAAATGCCGGCAGAAACGGCGAGGCGACGCCGAAACCCGCATACATGGCGCCATAGAGGAAAATAAATCGCGTCAATGTTTGCATCGGGAGTATTTTGTCATCCCTGTGCGGCCGTAAATACACCTGCGAGTTGACAGAACAGCTCGGTAACGCATACTCTCTCCTACACGGGTTTTTCTCTCTGAGCTAAGCCCGTGCAAACCTGAGCTGCTCTCAATTTCGAACCGAGGAGGTTTCTTTCGATGCTAACGCTCTATTTCAGCCCTGGCGCGTGTTCCTTGGCTTCCCATATCGGTCTCGAGGAAAGTGGCGCGGCGTATGAAGCCAAACCCATCCTGCTCGCCAAACAGCAGCAGCGCACGGATGATTACCTCAAGATCAACCCGCGCGGCAAAGTGCCGTCCTTGGATGCGGACGGGAAAATTCTGGTTGAGAACACCGCCATCCTGACCTATCTGGCTCGGCGCTTTCCCGAAAAAAAGCTCATGCCGTCGGACCCTGTCGAGGAGGCGCGCTCGATCGCCACAATGTGCTGGTTCTCAAGCATCGTTCATCCGTCATTTCAGCGCTGCATGCGGCCCGAGCGTTTCGCCGAAGGTGAGGCGGCGTACGCGGCCATCAAGGAAAACGGCCGAAAATCGTTCTGGGCCAACTGCCAAGAAATAAATTCGATGATCGAGGGACACGACTGGATCATGGGCCGCGACTTCACGGTTGTCGATGGCTACGCATTGGTTTTTTATGGCTGGGGATTACGTGGCGGCTTCCCGATGAAGGAACTCGGCGCTTACAGCGCATGGCAAGAGCGCATCATGAATCGGCCGACGGTGCGGAAAACTGTCGAGAGCGAAGAGCGCGTTGCGGCAGCATAGCGAAGCGTCTTTCTAATGAATCGTCGCTGAGATTTTGCTTACATCTTTATCGACGATCTGCTCGTTAAAAGAGCGGCGCACCGGACACAATCTTCACGGCGATCAGGGCGTTTCCGCTGACGCCTGCATGCCGTTGAATAACTTCTCTGCTGACGATGCAAACTGACGACCTTCGTATCGTCAAAACTCGGCCGTTGCTGTCGCCGGCGATCCTCGCCGAGGAGATTCCTCTCACCGAAGCGGCGTCGGAAAACGTTTATCGCGCGCGCCGCGCTATCGAGGCGATTCTTGATGGCAAGGATCGCCGGCTTCTTGTCGTGGTGGGGCCTTGCTCGGTGCACGACACCAAAGCGGCCCTCGAATATGCGACCAAGCTCAAGCCGATCGTGGACGCGCTTTCGCGCGCGCTTTTGATCGTCATGCGTGTTTACTTCGAAAAACCTCGCACCGTCGTGGGTTGGAAAGGACTGATCAACGATCCCGATCTGAACGAGTCCTATCATATCAACAAGGGACTGCGCCTCGCTCGGCAGTTGCTTGCCGACATTGTCGAGCTCGGCGTGTGCGCGGGAACGGAGTTTCTCGATACTACTTTTGGCCAGTTCTATGCCGACCTCATCAGCTGGGGCGCGATCGGCGCCCGTACGGCGGAGAGCCAGGTGCATCGAGAGCTGGCCTCCGGTCTTTCTATGCCGGTTGGGATCAAGAACCGCACGGACGGCAATGTCCAGGTTGCCGTGGACGCGATCCTGGCGGCGCGGAGCCGCCATCTTTTTCCGTCGCTCACGAAGGAAGGTGCGCCGGCGATCCTGGAAACCGCTGGAAATCCTTACGCTCATCTTGTGCTTCGGGGTGGTAGCCAATCGGGCCCAAACTTCGATGACGCATCGATAGAAACGGCCGTGCGCCTGCTGCGGGGCGCCGGGTTGCCCGAAGTCCTGATGGTGGATTGCAGTCATGGAAACAGCGAAAAAGACGCGACTCGCCAGATCGAGGTCGCGAAGGCAATCATCCCACACCTCGGCGTCTCTCCGGTTCGCGCATTGATGCTCGAGAGTCACCTTGTGGCCGGTCGTCAGGATAAACCGGTCGTCTACGGCCAGAGCATCACCGATGCTTGCCTGGGATTTAGCGAGACGGAAAGTTTACTCGATTCCCTCGCGGGCGCAGTCTAGTGGCTGCTACTGAGAGAGTTAGCTTGTTAGCGCCGTCGTTCTGTTTTGATTCGCCTTTGGACGTTGGGAGCAAGTGCATGCCGGAGCCGCCTCAATTCACCGCAGAAGCATCGCTGGTCAACACCACCCATCTGATTTATGCCTTGCACGCACTCAGCCTGCTGATCGGCATCACCACTGCCGCCACGATCATTGGCGCATTCGTCTTCGGTGTGCCATCGATTATCGCCATTGTGATTAATTATCTAAAAAGGGAAGAAGCACGCGGGACTTATCTCGAATCTCATTTTCGTTGGCAGATTCGCACTTTCTGGTTTGCTGTCCTGTGGTGCCTGATCGGCACGATGTTGATCGTAACCTTTATCGGAATTCCACTCGCGCTCGCGATCTTTTTCGCAACCGGCATTTGGGTCATCTATCGAATAGCCCGTGGTTGGCTCGCCCTCAGAGATCGAAGGCCGATGTATTCGGCGTGAGCAAGCGTCCCGGAAAAAGACTACCTAAGCCAATCCCACCCGCTCTGGCGAAACCAATCGCGACTGCTCGGTCGCGCGGAGGCAAAGCTCCTCAGCGGATCGGCACCCTGTTTCAGCATGTCGGCGACCATTTCGATGGTGCGAAATCTCTCCGCGGAGCTCGGGTGCGAGGAAAGAAACCCGCTCTCCACAGTTTCCGGTATTTCGATCGCCATTCTGCGCCACAGATCTTTGGCTGCGCTCACATCGAATCCTGAACGATGCGCCCAGATCAACCCAAAGAGATCGGCCTCGCGTTCC
>JBIOXP010000105.1:0-11813 GCA_044869705.1 Binatia bacterium
CGAGACCTATGCGATGAACGATCTCAAGGACCGCAAGGTTGAGGTGACCCTTGATAGAGCCACCGAAGCTGCCAGGACCGATAACGGCGTGCGCATGCGTGTCGAGGATCTGTCCGTCTACTATGGCAAAGTCCAAGCGGTCAAGAACGTCACAATTTCGATCGGGACTCAAAAGGTTACTGCGCTCATCGGCCCCTCCGGCTGCGGCAAATCAACTTTCATCCGCTGCTTGAACCGCATGCACGAACTGACTCCGGGCGGGCGAGTGGAAGGCACGGTGTTGCTCGATGAGCAGAATCTCTATGGCAGCGACGTCGATCCGGTCGATGTGCGCCGGCGCGTCGGCATGGTGTTTCAAAAGCCGAACCCGTTTCCGAATATGTCGGTGCGTGACAACGTCATCGCCGGGTTTAAGTTGAACGGCATTCGCGATCGCAAGATTCTCGATGAGATCGTTGAAAAGAGCCTGCGTGGCGCGGCCCTTTGGGATGAGGTAAAAGATAATTTACAAAAATCAGGCGCAAGCCTTTCCGGAGGGCAGCAGCAGCGGCTCTGCATCGCCCGCGCGCTTGCCGTTAGTCCGGAAGTTTTGTTGATGGACGAGCCCTGCTCGGCCCTCGACCCGATCGCCACCGCCAAAATCGAGGAACTGATTCACGAGCTCAAAGAGCAGGTTACGATTGTGATTGTCACCCACAATATGCAGCAAGCCGCGCGGGTATCGGACTTCACTTCGTTCTTTTACCTCGGCGAGCTGGTCGAGTTCGGCGACACCGGAAGGCTTTTCACCGCGCCGGAGAAACGGCAGACGGAAGATTACATCACCGGTCGTTTCGGCTGATGGAGGGCGACGCGATGCCTAACGAGCACACCGACAAAAAATACGAAGAAGAGTTAAAGAAGCTCCGTGAAGAGATCCTCTACATGGGAGGTCTCGTCGAGGACCAGATTCAAAAAGCGGTGAAGTCACTGGTCGACCGCGATTCCGAGCTCGCAAAGCTTATTATCGAGCGGGATCATGAGGTGAACCGCCTCGATGTCGACATTGACGATATCTGCATTCGTCTCCTGGCGCTGCATCAGCCTGCCGGCCGGGACCTGCGGTTTATCACCACCGGACTCAAGATCACGACCGACCTCGAACGGATCGGTGATATGGCCGTGAACGTCTGCGAGCGAGCCCTCGAGCTCAATCTGGAACCCCAGCTGAAACCCTATATCGATATTCCACGCATGGCACGCATTGCCCAACGAATGATCCGTGAGAGCCTCGATGCTTTCGTCCGCGAGGACACCGAGCTCGCTCTTAAGGTCTGTAAAAACGACGATGAAGTCGATCAGCTCAACGCGCAAATCTTTCGTGAAACCCTCACTTTCATGATCGAGAACGTGCAAACCATCAGCCGCGCCACGAAAGTAAGCTCGGTCTCGAAATATCTCGAACGCATCGCGGACCACGCCACCAATATCGCCGAGATGGTAATATTCATGGTTAAAGGCAAAAGTATTCGCCACTTGAAAGAATTGCCGCCTTCGGTTTGATGATGAAGACCGGACAAAAAATTTTAGTCGTCGAAGACGAACCGGATATTCGCAAGCTCGTCAACTACAACCTGGCGCAAGAACATTTCCGAGTCCTGGAAGCCGAAGATGGCGAGCAAGGATTGAAGATGGTCCAGCGCGAAAGACCCGATTTGGTGATTCTCGATCTGATGTTACCAGGCCTCTCCGGCATGGAGCTCTGTAAAATTCTCCGTGAACGGCACGAAACCGAAAAACTTCCGGTACTGATGTTGACCGCCAAAGCTGCCGAAGCCGACCGCATCGTTGGTCTCGAGATGGGCGCCGACGACTACCTGGCAAAGCCCTTCAGCCCGCGCGAGCTCGTGGCGCGCGTCCGCGCGGTGCTCCGGCGGGTCGAGAGCGCCAAACAAGCAGACCACCCTCCCCTCTATGATAAAGGCGGGCTCAAAATCGATTTCACTACCTATGAAGTCTTCGCGCGCGGACGAAGCGTCAAGTTAACCCTGAAGGAATTTGAGCTTTTGCGCTTCTTGGTCCAGAATCCAAATCGTGTTCTCAGCCGAGACCAGCTGCTGGACCGGGTATGGGGCGGCGAAACGTTTGTGACACCGCGCACGGTGGATGTGCACATTCGGCGCCTGCGAAAAGCGATCGAAAAGGACGACAGCAAGCCCGAATGGATCCTGACATTGCGCGGCGTCGGCTACAAATTCGATGAGAAGGCTCTGGAACAGTAGTCTTGCCGTAAAGGTTTTTCTTTCCTACTTTGTCGTCGTTGCGCTTCTCTTCCTGAGCTTCTACTTTTCCTCCAACCTGCTTCTGCGCCATTTTTACATTCGCTCGCTAAGCACGCGTATGGAACAGGAGGCGCATCTGCTGGCGCGGATGGTGCCCTTCGATCGGTCGGGAGCGGCCCTCGACAGTCTTTGCCGCCAGCTCTCGGGAGAACTCGGCGCCCGGATCACTATCATTGCCCCCGACGGCCGCGTGCTCGGCGATTCCGCTGAAGTTTCCGCGCATATGGAAAATCATGGCACCCGTCCGGAAATTCTCGCGGCGCTGCGGACGGGCACCGGAACCTCGGTTCGCTATAGCACGACGGTTAAATACAGCATGTTGTATCGCGCCTTTCATCAAACCGGACCGAATCAAGACCGCTTTGTCCGCTTGGCCTTGCCGTTGACCGACATCGATAACGTGATTAAGGCGGTTCGACAATCTTTGCTTGCCGGCCTCGGCGTGGCTTCTGCCACTGGACTTCTGCTGGCGTGGGCCTTTTCACGCCACTTGACCCGACGCTTTCAAAGATTGGTGCAGTTTTCCGGGCAAGTCGCCGCCGGCTCCTTCCCGCAGGATTTTTTTCCCGAGAGCGGCAGCGATGAGATCGCGCTGCTCGAACGTCATCTGAACGAAATGAGCCTGCATCTGCGCGGCTATTTGTCCCAAATCATCGAAGAAAAGGAGAAATCGGATTCGATCCTGCGCTGCATGATCGAAGGAGTCCTGGTGCTGGACCCCAAAGGCCGTGTCTTGGTGATGAACCAACAGGCGCGCGCCATGTTCCATGTTCCCGACGACCTGGATGTCCATGGAGCGTCGGTTCTGGAAATCACGCGCCACCCGGAGGTTCACCGCATTCTCGAGGAAATATTGCTCTTCGACTTCGCGACCCAACCTTATTCCAAGGAAGTCGAGCTCGGTGACGAACATTGGTTTCGCGTCAGCGCAGTACGTTTGCGCGACACCCGCGAAAATTTGCAGGGCTCGATTCTGGTTTTCCATGACATTACGGATATCAAACGCTTCGAATCCATGCGTTCGGATTTCGTCGCCAATGTCTCGCACGAGCTCCGCACCCCGCTCACCGCGATTCGCGGCTATGTTGAGACGCTCTTGCACACGCCGCCGGCGGATCCCAAGGACAGCCGACAGTTTCTCGCGATTATCGGTCGCCACTCCGAAAGGCTGAGCCGTTTGACGCAAGATCTGCTGACCCTTTCCGACTTGGAATCGGGCAAAATCCAATTGTCGCTGCAACCCATCGATACGAGCCAACTCATTCAGCGCGTGCTCGAAGTTTTTTTCGATCAAGCAGCGCGAAAACAAGTGAAGCTGACTCAGAAAGTGGAACCCGAGCTGCCGAAGCTTCTCGGCGATTGGGATCGTCTACAACAGTTATTCATCAACCTGGTTGACAATGCGCTCAAATACACGCCGAGCGGCGGCGAGATTGTTCTCGAAGCGCATTCGCTTCCAGTGCAAAACGGCGGCACGATGCAAATCGAAATCGCCGTGGTCGACACGGGTGCGGGAATTCCGGAAAAGGACCTGCCCCGCCTCACCGAACGCTTCTATCGCGTCGACAAGGCGCGCTCCCGAGATCTCGGCGGAACCGGTTTGGGCCTGGCGATCGTCAAGCACATTGTGCAGGCGCACCGGGGCGACCTTGGAATCGAAAGTGTTTTGAATCGTGGCACCACGGTGCGGGTCCGGTTGATGGCGGCGCTCGACGCGCGCAATCGATCCGACACCGTCTTGTGTCTCTAAACCCCTGCGATTACTACAGTTCTCCCCGCTCATTTGGTTGAAGCCCCTGCGGACGCGTGCTAAGTTTCATCGCGTCCGATCCTTTGAGTTAGAAAAATTCCAAAAATTTCGATCCGTTGAGCAGCTTTTGGAGTAAACATGCCGAAATTTCAGTTTCTGCCGGCCGAGACGAAGTTTTACGAATGGTTCGAAAAAGCCACTGGTAATTTGCTCGAGGCGGCGGAAGCCCTGCAAGACCTCCTCGATAATTACGTGCAGGTTGAAAGTAAAGTTGCGCGCATTACCGAACTCGAGCATCGCGGCGATTTCATCGTCCACGAGGTGATGCATCTGCTCATAAATACTTTAATTATTCCCCTCGACAGCGAAGATATTGAACGGCTGATCTCCGCCCTCGACGACTCGCTGGATAAGATCGAGGCTACCGCCGTTCGCATGTTGATTTTCCGCATCGACGCGCCGACCGAAAAAGCCCGCCAGCTCGGGCAACTCATTCGTAGCGGCGCGAGCGAATTGCATATGGCGATGCCGAACCTGCGTGAGAAGAAAAACTTCCGCTTGGTGACCGAGCACATCAAAGAAATCAATACGATCGAGAACAACGGCGATCGAATACTGCGCGAAGCGCTGGTTGAGATCGTCGCCCACAAAGACGACATCTTCAACTTGATCCGCTGGAAGGAGATTTACGAGATGCTCGAAGAGACCACTGACACGATGGAAGATGTCGCCGACGTATTACAGCGGGTCGTGATCAAAAATGGCTGATCCGCTCCTTATCCTAACCGTCCTCATCGTCGCGATCGCTCTGGTTTTCGACTATGTCAATGGTTTTCACGATGCGGCAAATTCCATCGCAACGGTGGTCTCGACTCGGGTTCTAACGCCGCTGCAAGGCGTCGCTTGGGCGGCGTTTTGGAACTTCATCGCGGCGTTTGCCTTCGGTACGGCCGTGGCAAAAACCATCGGCAGCGGCCTCCTCGACGTCCAGCAGGTGGACTCGTACGTTATTCTTGCCGGCCTTCTCGGCGCGATCGCCTGGGACCTTATCACATGGCATGTGGGCCTACCCACCAGCTCTTCACATGCTCTGATCGGCGCCTACGCCGGGGCGGGCATCGCCAAAGCCGGTCTCGGTGTGATTCTTCCGGGCGGCTGGATCACCACGCTGATGTTTATTGTCTTGGCGCCAGTCATGGGGATGGCCCTCGGCATGGTCAACCTGATTCTGATTCTGAATATTTTTAAACGCTCCATTCCCTCCAACGTCGATCATTTATTTCGTCGCGGCCAGCTGATCTCCGCGGCCGCCTACAGTCTTGGCCACGGCACCAACGACGCGCAGAAAACCATGGGCATCATTGCCGGCGCTCTTTTCACGGTGCCCGCTTATCGCTATCTCGTGAGCGATGCCACTGGCCATCTCGCGATCCCGTTTTGGATCGTGCTGCTCGCTCATGCCGCGATCGGACTCGGTACGCTATCGGGCGGCTGGCGAATTGTTCATACCATGGGATCGAGGATCACGCGGCTGCAACCGGTGGGTGGATTTGCCGCGGAAGCCGCCGGCGCCGTAACGCTTTTCAGCGCGGCACATTTCGGCGTGCCGGTCTCCACAACGCACACGATCACCGGCGCGATTGTCGGCGTGGGATCGCTCCGACGGCTACGCTCGGTGCGCTGGAATGTCGCCGGCCGGATCGTCTGGGCGTGGATCTTGACGATTCCCGCCTCTGCGCTGATCGCGATGTTTTGCTGGTTGGCGATCGATATGGCGAGAACGATTTTTCAGTCGGTTTAGCTGCAGCGGGTGTAAACTAGATTTCGCGACGGCCTTCCAAAGCTTTGCCCAAGGTCACGGCGTCGGTGTACTCGAGATCGCCGCCCATGGGCAGCCCGCGAGCGATTCGCGTCACCGAAATACCCGTCGGTTTGATGACTTTGGAGAGATAGAGCGCCGTCGCTTCGCCGTCCATCGTGGGATTGGTGGCAACAATCACTTCGCGCACGGCTCCATCTCTCAGACGTTCGAGCAATTCTCTAATGCGCAATGCTTCCGGGCCCATGCCATCGAGAGGCGAAATGGTTCCGTGCAGAACGTGATAGAGTCCGCGAAACTCCTGGGATTTTTCTACCGCGAGCAGGTCCGCCGGTTCCTCGACAACGCAGATTTTGTCGTTTTCACGCTCGGGATTGCGACATACGGCGCAGAGCGCGCCGTCTCGGTTTTCCGAATTGATCTCGCTGAAACCGAAGCAGCGCTGGCATAAGCCCATCTGCTGGCGCAATTTGCCGATGCTTTCGGCGAGCCGCAGGACGTCATCCTTGTTTCCTTTTAACATATGAAAAGCCAAGCGCGCCGCGGTTTTCTCCCCGATGCTGGGGAGCCTCGACAATTCCTCGATCAGACGGGCGAGAGGCGCGGGATACAAACTCATGGCATCATACCCGGAATTTTCAACCCGCCGGTCAGTTTGCTCATTTCAGAAGAGGCCATTTCGCGGGCCTTACGGACGGCATCGTTGACGGCCGCGAGAACCAAGTCTTCGAGCATTTCCTTTTCCTCGACATTAATCACTGACGGCTCGATTTTGATCGCGGTGACATTGAATTGACCGTTCACCGTCGCCTGCACCATGCCGCCGCCCGCCGATCCTTCTACAGTCTTGTTGGCGAGCTCTTCCTGCATTTTGGCCATACGGGCCTGCATCTCTTGAGCCTGCTTTAAAAGATTACCCATGCCGCCTATGCTTGCCATTGGTTGTCCTCCTGGATACTAGCCGTTTTCCCGTCGCACATTGCGTACCGATCCACCAAAGATGCGCAGCGCCTCTTTGACCATCGGACTGCGCTCTTCATCCGGCTTGGTCGAAAAATTCGCCGCTGTCGCAGCGCTGCTCGACTCATAGGAGGGAGCGCTAACAATTTGCAAACTCAGATCGGTAGAAAAAAAACGTTTCGCCAGCGCTTTCAGCGCCGCCAAATTCTCATCGTCGTGCCAGAACGCCAGGTGATAACGCTCGCCGATGCTGATTTTCAATGACCCGGGCGGCAATTCCAGCGCTATTGCCGATTCCAGATAGGGGGAAAGAAACCGTTTTTCTGTTCCGACAAACGCGAGAAATTCCTCCCAGGGATTCGATCTCCTTTGATGGTCAGGAGATTGCTCGCGGAAATTTTTTGGCGCGCTTGTTTCAGGCGCGGCGCCGATCGTTTCCTGTATGGGGGCCGGATTCCGGTCGCCGGACGGCGCGCTCGCCCGCCGGTCCTGCATGGGTGCTGCGCCGGATTTCCCGGCGATCTTCTGTTCCAAAGACTCGAGACGCCCGATCAGTTCGGTCACAGCCATCGTTTTCGGCAAATTCGCCAAATGGACCAGCGCCGTCTCCAAGACAAACCTCGGGGTTGTCGAGCGAGCGATCTGTTCTTCGCTGGCCGCCATATAGTCGAAGTAATCGAGCAGCGTTTCGCTCGCGAGCGGTCCGGCCTGCTCGATGAGATCCTTGATCTCCTGGTCCGGCAGATCGAGAAGTTGAGTACCGGAACCGGGAGGCTCTTTGGTTGAGCTGCCGATAAGTTTCGCGACGAGCAGATTTCTAAAGTGTTCCACGAGATCACGCGCCAGTCTTCCGAGATCACATCCCTGATTAAAAACGCGCGTGATCAACTCGAGACACTGTTTCGCGTCGCCCTGGAGCACGGCCGCCGAAATCTGATAAAGCACTTGCCGCTCCGCCAGCCCGAGCACTTCATGCAGAGATCTTTCGTCGATGCGGATAGATGCGTGCGCTTTGTCGGATGACTCGCCAAACGCCAGCACCTGCTCCAACAGGGACTGCGCGTCGCGCATGCTGCCATCTGCTTCGCGCGCCAGCAGCATCAGCGCGCCTTCGGTGATCTCAACCGCCTCCGCTTTCGCGATCGCGCTCAGCCGTTGGACGATCTCGCGCAGCTTGATGCGGCGAAAATCGTACCTTTGGCAGCGCGAGAGAATTGTCGCGGGAAGGCGATGCGGCTCAGTGGTGGCGAGAATAAATTTTACCGAAGGCGGCGGCTCTTCGAGCGTTTTCAACAAGGCATTGAATGCATCCTTGGTGACCTGGTGAACTTCATCGATGATATAGATTTTGAAACGGCACTTGGCCGGCTGGTAGCGGACGTTTTCTATAATCTGGCGAATCTCATCGATGCCACGATTCGAAGCGCCGTCAATTTCAAGGACATCGATGGATCGCCCTTGGGCAATTTCTTCACAGTGGGTGCAGTGGCCGCACGGAGCGGGCGTCGGCCCCTTCTCGCAGTTCAATGCTTTGGCCAAAATGCGCGCCGCCGTGGTCTTGCCTACTCCCCGTACTCCCGTGAACAAAAAGGCGTGCGCGATGCGTTGCGCCCGAATGGCGTTTTGCAGGGTTTGGGTGATGTGCTCCTGCCCGACAATATCGGCGAAGGACTGAGGGCGCCATTTTCGCGCGATCACGAGGTATGACATAGCCTGATAGCCGCTAACGACCCGAGTATGATCGATGGATTGTCTATGCGCGCTGCGGGGTGTCCATTGCTGACAGCCAGGTTACCCCGTGGCACAGGGGCTGATCCGCTACCGCTGCTTCCTTCCGGACCTGACGGGGTTTACGGTGCCGCCTTGCACGGGACCTAACTATCAGCAATCGACATCCAACCGCGCTCAATGTTCTGCTGGCGGAGAGGGAGGGATTCGAACCCTCGGTACGGGGTTAACCGCACACACGATTTCCAGTCGTGCACCTTCAACCGCTCGGTCACCTCTCCGGTGAATAAACTCAACAAAATCAATACTCGGTTTCCCTGCCCGCTTTTCCAGCGGCACTGTGTCAAAAACTGTCCGCCGAGCTTCTTGAGTGGAGTTTCCAACCGAAACAAGAACCTACCACAGCAAAGTACCAGTGGCAAAGTCGAAAAGCCACATCAAAAATTTCCAATCAGAAGTGCGCTTCTATTTATCGTGCACCGATTTTAACCTATGCAATGCAGAAAAATTCTTTGGCGCAGCATGTCCGCCGTCTGTCCAACCACCAGGCGTAAAGAGATGAGCGGAAAGCCCGGACGGTCCGGTCCGCCAGCAGGCAACAGCAACGGGGCCTTACTGCTCATTGAAAGCCCGATTGTCGGGTGCGGACTTGGGCAAGAGCCTTGCGGCATACACTCGCCGCGATTGTACGCGGGTTCCCGTTAACGGAAACGGAACAGTCGTCCCGACGATTTGTTTGACTCCGTTTCTAGAAGCGTTGGTAATTCCCGCGCACGAACAAGGTGAAAGGTGACTTGACGGACGATGCCAAGATAAACTAGAGGCCGAACGGTACCGCGAGTGTGGAATGTAACCATGTCTACGTAAGGCAATTCTGAAGCAGATACGTTCAGCAAAACTCATGACCTCCCCTCGTCTGGTTTCAACTCCAGATTGAGTGGGAGCTCTGCGTTCGCCCAACTACTCAACAGCAGTCAATATTCCTTACGGCGGCGCGTGATGAGATTCAAACCCGCAGCGCACTGCTGCTCTTGACGACTGCGGTCTAACCTTGTGGGTTGCTCGGGCTCGAATGACGGCGGAAATCGACTCCCCTCCCGCATCGTTTCTCCGCCGCACAAGCTTTTTGTTGAAGGCTGCCACAGCGCCCGCAATTAGATCATGGTAGCTTACGACCGCCGTCGGACGGATGACGATTCTGACAGACTTTGGGGTCTTCCTGTCTAGACGTTCAGTACGTGCAGCTATTAAGTCGGTCCAATGGGGGCCAGATCCGCGAGTTCGGATGAATTTGATTTAGACCAAATTTTTTCTGTGACACAAGTTGGAAAACTATCGCGCCATCCTGGAGGTTGCGGCGCCAGCCTGACGATGGAACTTGGATATGAACACTCGATACGAAAAGAATTGCGAAAACATGAAAACGAGCACACCCGCTAAAACGGCTAATTCAGCCCAAACGACAGCCTTCCAAATGCGTATCAATAACTTTGTAGCTTGTCTCAGTTGCATGACTTTCTCCCTCAGTCGGCAATTTTCGGCCGGTAAACCCCGCAACGGCGATGCCACGAACTTGAGGCGTAATCGGTCGGTCAAACGGTGTCATGTCCGGTAAAGCTGGTGGTGCAGAAGTGCACGTACATAATCAAAAATGGCCGTCAGAATGCTTTCTTGTTTGCCACGTCGCAGAAAGAAAGCGCGCCAGTGTTCGGTCGTCGGTACTGCTTCACAACTACGTTGGGCTAACTCTATTATCGCGTAATTCCATACCAGTGCCATCGATTTGTGCTTGGCATACTCAATCCTTAGAGGCACATCGATATTGGATAGGCCGGTACAATTTCGTATTTGCGAACCCAGACAATCGACTACGCCCATATTAGACTCTCCGCCGGGTTTTCTCCGCTTAACCCCGTCGCACTACTAAACCCAAAGAGTGAGTACTTACACCTCTCAACGTACTGCTTTGGTGACGCAGCACACAAATGTGTTGTTGGAGGATATCTCAGATATCAGAAATTATCTGACCAACAGAACATCGAGCAAAAATTGTTTTGTCACCAAACAAGATCGAACATAATTTGACCGATTTGACAACTAACCTGGGGTATTCGTCACTTTCCGTCTTACGGTCTGAGTCTCGCAAGAGAGATCAACCGCGGCGAAATACGGCGAGTCTTGGCAATGGTGAGGTAATGGCAAGCCCAAAAGGCGATGGCAAATGTCACTGAGCGTACTTAGAGCTGTTCTCTCCCGGACGAACTTGTGCCGAGGGCAAGGTCTGGTCGAATTCACGTTAAGTTTTTTGCTGTTCCTGGTTGTCGCGTGGATTCCGGCGGATTTCGGACTTGCATTTTACACCGGCCAACTGGCACAAAACGCTTCACGTGAGGGAGCGAGAATTGCCGCTGCCGATCGTACGCTCGTAAGTGGAACAACCAGCTGCATCATGCCTTCGTGCACTGGAACTATATTTAGCGAGACGGCAGCACGGATTTCATCGGCGCTCTTTCCCGGCGCCACCATCACGCTCAGCCTGGATCCGGACACAGGCGTAAACTGTAATCGCATGGTGGCCGTTACGGTCTCCGGAACGTATAAATTTTTCTTCTATCAACTGCTGCGTTGGTTTGGCATCTCAATAAATCCCAACCAGTCTATCACCCGTCAAACACGAATGCGCTGGGAGCCGCAGTCCGGCTGTTGAATCGGGTCGAGCGCACACGGCTACGAACTTCGGCGGAAGGTCAATTCAATGATGCTGACAAACAAACTGGCCACCAAGCAAAACACTCAAGCGGGGCAGAGCATCGTCGAAATTACGCTGATCACGCCTCTCCTGCTTGTCGCGCTATATGTCCCTGTCGACTTCGGTATTTCGTTTTTTATCGGTAACCTTACTCAAACTGCGGTTCGTGAGGGCGCACGCATTGGCAGTGGGCTTCAGAAAAGCGGAAGTGTTCCAAATTTGATCTTCAGTTCCGCTGAAGCCAATACGGTTAAAACGGAAGTATTTAGCCGGTTACCGAATTATCTCACCAACAAGTCGGTCACGTTGACCTTTTATAGCGGAGCAGCGTGCCTAGAATTTCTACAGGTAAGCGCCCAAGGGAACTATAACTTTTCATTATACCGCGTAATGCGGCTGTTTGGATTAACGGCGCCGACATCTATGACGATCTCTCGCACGACTCAAATGAGTTACAAATACCAGCCCTACATGAATAATGACTAC
>JBIOXP010000106.1:0-8495 GCA_044869705.1 Binatia bacterium
TCCGGTAAGCAAACCAATCACCAAACCACCTCCTGCACCATAGAGCCCCGCAAAAGAGCCGCCCATCGCCATGCCTTGCAGAGCTTTTTCCCAGATGTACTCGGTGCGTCGTGAGCGTGCCGTTGTAGATTGTACTGAGCCGGGATAAATGCCGTACGGTTGACTTCCCGCCATAGAAGGCTGTGGCGGATAGGAACTCGGATTAAACGACTGCATTGATAGCGGCTGACAGCCCGCTAGGAGAAAACATAGAGACAAGTACAATGGCAATTTTACTGTGCTCATCTTTTCCTCCTCGTGGCCAGATTCCTCATGAAATATTTTTAACGGCCAAAATCCCCGCTACCGCGGCCTGTCCCCTGTGTCAAAGGGCCATCGGGGGATTTCCGGGTTGCTGCGAACCGAGTGCGATTCATTTTCATCTCTGTTGATTCATCGTCCTCCGAGCTCCCCCCACCCGCGGAGCAGGTCATCGACCATTTTCGAGGCTTCCTGCCGGTATCGTTTCTCCAGTGTGCGCGTCGCACCAAGTATTCGCTTTCGATCGTATGCGCTTAACAACACGGTCTGGTCCTGAAGTCGCCCCGCGCCGAGTTGTACGCCAGAATCGTATGCGATGGCAAACAGATCGGTGACCGATTGAAGGTCCGCCAAACTGACCTGACGGTACGACGGATCGAGGCTGCGGATCCACCAGTCCTGCAAACGCTCGCCGCGAGCCATCACCTCAGGGACGACCAGCTCGGGTCCGGCCGCCAGTAAGTTGTACTTCACTCGACCGAGCTTTTTGCTTCCATCTACTATACGCAGCGTGGGTTGACCCGTGGACGTCTGGAGACACGACAGACCGCCGAAATCGCCGATCTTTTTTGACTCGAGCAACTCATCGTCAGCCGGATCGTCGGACTGCCCCCGTACACGCACCATGATTTTCGAGCCCAGCGCACTACCGATGCCGGTTTGAACCGAGCCGGCGCGAATGACACGAAAGTACTCCGGCGCAAGGTCGGGACGCTCGCGCCGCATGATCTGCGCCAAGGCTTCCATTCCGGCGAGCACAGCTTTCATCGAAGCATCCTCGAGCGGCTGCATCTTGCTCTCGCCCCACGCCAGAAATGCCGCGTGATCGACGGGAGTCTGGCCGCGCAGACGAGCGACGATGTCGGGCGGTCGAGGCACTTGCTCGGGCTCGATGAGACCACGCTTATAGCCCTCGACAAATCGATCTAAGAGCTTTTCCCGATCCTTTTCCCAGTAACGCTGCCGCGCAACCAGATCGATCGAGCCCAGAAAGCGGGCAATATCGACAACCGCCGGGCCGCGCGCCGAGTCGTCGAAGTCGTCGAGCCCCCAGGCATCGTTTGTGACAGCGAACTGTTCGACATGTGCATCGCCGTGCAAGCGCACAACCGGCAGCTCCTCGACATCTTTGCGAAACACCTCGCAGACGCGCGCGATCCAGGAGCGGTTGACGAATCGGAAGTAATCATAAGGGTCGGCGCGAAGTCGTTCGATCAATTCGGCCGGTGCATCGTCGAGTGAGTGCGGTGGGGCGCGTAGCGGCTGAGAACCCGGTGCAGCGCCGATGACGGAAACAGAAATCAGGGCGAGCGCAATCGCCCACTGCCGCCGTTGTCGCAACCGGTTCATTTGGGCAAATCTCTTATTCCACGCCCTGGTCCTGGTCCTTCCAGACGTGTTCCTGCTTCTTCGGTCTCGCACCGGCGATGCCGGGACTCGTCATCTCGAACGGGTCGAGAATGGCATCGAGCTGTTCGCGGCTGAGCAGTTTATCGCGCAGGACGATCTCGCGTACCGGCGTGCCCTCGACGATGGCTTCGCGCGCCACGCGAGCCGCAGTTTCGTATCCCACGTGCGGATTGATCGCCGTGATCACACCGACACTGCCGTCGACGTAGGCTCTCATACGCTCGACGTTCGCCGTGAGCCCTTCGACCAAATACTTGCGGAAGACTTTGAACACGTTGGTCATGATGCCGATCGACTGGAGCAGGTTAAAAACCAGCACCGGCTCCATCACATTCAACTCGAACTGGCCGGCTTCCGAAGCGAGGCAAATCGTGTTGTCGTTGCCGATGACCTGGAAAGCCACCTGATTCACCACCTCAGCCATCACCGGGTTCACTTTTCCGGGCATGATGCTCGATCCCGGCTGGCGCGGCGGTAAATTCAGTTCGTTCAATCCGCAGCGCGGTCCCGATGCCATCAGCCGCAAGTCGTTGGCGATCTTCGAGAGATTCATCATGCAGACTTTTAACGCGGCGGAGATCTCGCAATAGCTATCCGTGTTCTGGGTGGCATCGACGAGGTCTTCCGCGCTCTCGATCGGCAAGCCGCTGAACTCCGCGAGGTATTTCACGACGGATTCGATGTACCGCGGGTCGGCGTTCAGTCCGGTGCCGACCGCTGTGGCACCCATGTTTACCTGAACGAGATGAAGACCGACGCCGCGGATGCGCTCGATGTCGCGGCCGATGACGCGCCGGTAGGCCCCGAACTCCTGTCCGAGCCGAATGGGCACCGCGTCCTGCAGATGCGTGCGGCCCATCTTGATGATGCCCGTAAACTCCTTTTCCTTTTCAGCGAACGCTTCGTGCAGCTGGCGCAACTCTGTCATAAGCTTCTTTCCCAAATCGAGCGTCGCGATGTGGACGCCCGTCGGAAACGCGTCGTTGGTCGATTGCGCCATATTGACGTGGGTGTTCGGGCTGACCAGCTCATATCGACCTTTGGGCTCGCCGAGGAGTTCGAGCGCGCGATTCGCGATCACCTCGTTGGCGTTCATGTTGATGGACGTTCCGGCGCCGCCTTGTATCGGATCGACGATAAAGTGATCGTCGAGTTTACCGGCGATCACGTCGTCGGCCGCCCGCGCGATAGCGTCGGCAATCCGGGGCTCGAGATGGCCGGTGTCGCGGTTGGCGAGCGCGGCCGCTTTTTTGACGATGCCCATAGCGCGGATAAGCGCCGGGTGAATGCGATAGCCGGTGATGGGAAAATTCTCGGCGCCGCGCAATGTCTGAACACCGTAGTACGCATCTACCGGCACTTCGCGATCCCCTAAAAAATCATGCTCGATGCGGAACTGAGTTGAAGTCATCGTGGTCTCCTGTTTCACGTGCGCTGTTGCGCGCCGCTTTGATCGTTAACGACGGTATTTAGTTTTTGGGCCAGGTCGCGATTTACTAGACCTTGGAGCGCCGCACGCAACTCCGGCCGCATGTCCACGAACCGCCGCAGGCTCGAAAGCGACCAGCGCATGTAACGTGCCGGCTCGGTAAACGTCACTCGCACTGGCGAGGGGTCGCCAGTAAGGGCCAGCGCAGTACCGATGATGTGGCCAGGTGTCAACTCCCCGATGCGTTCGCCGCTCCTGTGAACTTCTGCAGTTCCGCTGATCGGGATGCTGAGGGATGAAACCGGCTCGCCTTCGATCAAGACCGTTTCGCCGGGCCCGGCGTTTTTCCACTCGCCTACAAGCGAGAGTGAGACAAATTCTCGCGGACGAAGGGATTGGAATCCCAGGTCGTAGAGCTTCTGTTCGTCATGTGAGAGCACTACGGGACGTCGCTCCAGATAAAGCCGGGCGATTTGATAGAGGTTAATCGCCGTAAATACGAGAGCCCAGAGAATCGGTGGCCAGAGCACGCTTTTCTGCAGGAGAAAGTACGGGATGTTGGTGATCGCCGCCGCCACGGCAAACCATCGCAGCCATAAAATATCCTTTACCGAATATGCCACCAGCAGAAGAATATTCGAGAAATGGACCAGGTAATCGAGCGACATGGCGCTAACCTCGCGATGAACTTGTGCTTGATATTTCTATCTTCAGGCGAAACGCCGCTTACCGTATAAACAGCATCCAAGGCACGCCGATGACAAGAAACGCGACAAAAAAGATCACGCCGAAAATCGCGCCGAGGCGCCAGTAGTCTGCTGCCGGCAGATAACCGCTACCGTAGTACACGGGACTTGGCCCGCTCGCGTAAGGAGTGAGAATCCCCATGATGCCGAGTTGCAAGCACAGGCCGAGCGCGAGCGTATGCATGTTGACTCCCGGAATCGTCGATGCCACCGCGAGTAGCACCGGAATCATTGCGGTGACGTGTGCGGTGACGCTTGCGAATAGATAATGACCGAAAAAATTAATCAGCAGCAGCGCGGCCACCGCGATGCCGGGTTCAACGCCGCTCAGATGCCCCGCGACGCTCTGCGCGAACCACTTCACGAAACCCACGCGGGTCAAACCGTCCGCCAGCGCGACCAAGGTCGCGAACCACACCAGTGTGTTCCAAGCCGCAGAGTTTTTGATAATGTCGTTCCAGGTCACCACATTCATCAGCAGCATCAATGAAATGATGATGAGCGCAGCGGTGGTGGCGTTGACTTCGTCGCCGCGAAAGATCCACAGCACCAGAGCCAGCACGACCAGAATTGCCAGCATGATCTCGCGCCGCGTGAACGCTCCCATTTTCTCCAGCTCCTTGGCCGCCCAGCTCTGGACCTCGGTTCCCTCTTTCACCTCGGGAGGATAGATCCAGTAAACCAACAGCGGTAACACGGCGAGCAAGAGAATGCCGACGGGAGCGAAATAGATGAACCAGTCCGTCCATGTGAGCTCGACCTTGACGGTTTTCTGGACGAGCTCGACAGCGAGCAGGTTAGGCGCGAGACCAGTGAGAAACATTGAGCTTGTCACACACACAGCCGCGATGCCCACCCACATGACGTAGGAGCCGATCCGGCGCATGGACGGATCGTCGGGCTTCGAATCATAGAGCGGTGGCAAATTTTTGATCACCGGGTAAATGGTGCCGCCGCTGCGCGCGGTACTTGAAGGAGTGAACGGCGCTAGAATCGTATCGGCAATCACGACGGCGTAGCCGAGGGTCAGCGTCTTTCGCCCCATCGCCTTCACCAGCATCAACGCGATGCGCTGGCCGAGCCCGGTCTTTTCATAACCGAGCGCAAACATGAACGCGCCGAAGATTAACCAGACCGTGCTATTGGAAAAGCCCGAGAGCGCCCAGCTCAACGAGGCATTGAGCGCGTTGAAACCCGGCTTTGCGAGTTGCTCGGGCGAGTACAGGACGTACTCCGATAGCCGCGCGACCAAAGTGACGGCAATCAAGCCGATGGCGCCGCCGGGCAACGGTTCAAACATCAACCCGACAATCACGGCGGCGAAAATCGCGAAGTAATACCACGCATACTGTGGCAGGCCCGCCGGCGCTGGAATCAAAGCAATAAGGATCCCCACCACGATCGGGGCGAAATGTTTCCAGGTGATGTTTGTGGAAGTCTCCGGTTTGGCACTTATGGCGGGGGTGATCGGCCCAGTTTGTACTTTACTCATGGGACTCTCCTTCTCCGCAGTGGCGGAACTGTTACGGGCCCGAATCGCAATTTACTTCCAGCCCACCGCCACCATCTTCCTCCTGAGAAACGCGATCTGGGTGGCCAGCGGCAGATTCTTCGGGCACACGTCATGGCAGGCGACCAGCGACATGCAGCCGAAAACACCGTCGTCATCGCCGATCAATTCGTAGTAGTCGTCATCGTTGCGTCGGTCGCGCGGATCGAGATGAAAGCGGGCGACCTTGTTTAGCCCCACCGCGCCGACGAAATTTTCCCGCATGCGCGCGGTGCCGCAGCCCGCAACACAGCAGCCGCACTCGATGCAGCGATCGAGCTCGTAGATTTTTTCCGCCAGCGCCGGATCCATCCGTTCTTCGAGCTTGCTCAGATTGGCTTCAGGCTCTCGCATGTGCAGCCACGCCTCGAGACGCTCGCTCATGCCGCGCATCCATTTGCCGGTATCGACCGCCAGGTCGCCGATCAGCTCGAAAACCGGGAGCGGCGCCAGGGAGATCTCGGTTCCCAAATCTCTGGTCAAAGTGCGGCAGGCGAGCGTCGGCCGGCCGTTGATCATCATGCCGCAGCTGCCGCAGATCCCGGCTCGGCAGACAAAGTCGAACTGCAACGAGGGATCTTGCTTCTCGCGGATCTCGTTGAGCGCGATAAACAGCGTCATGTTTTCCGCTTCTTCGATCTCGAAGGTTTGCATGTGGGGCACGCTCGTGGCGTGATGCGGATTAAAGCGCAGAATGCTGATCTTGAGCTTGCGGTTCACGGGTTCAGTTGACATTTCGATCTCCTTTGTTTCGGATTCTGATTCCGAGCGCGGCAGGCTGTGAAAACTCCGCTCACGATTCGCTTCGGCCCTCGCTACGCGCTTCGCGCTACTCGGGCGGTCGGATTTACACCGATGATCCTGAGTTCCGGCGTAGGAGTTGAGCATCTGCGATACCCATCATCCCCGAGCGGTGGGTATCGGCGTGGCGCCTCAAACCACCCTACAATCGCTTGCATTGTCAAACGCACACCAAGAAAGATTTCTCGGAACCATTCCTGCCGGAGTAACGATCTGCGAATGGTTTTCAGGCATCGGCAGTCCTTACATCCCCGGTTTGATCCGTTGACCCATCCGGCTCTACAGCCTTTCGTCGATCCGTTCATTTCTGCCCCGGAACCGCTCGGGCAACAGGTGTAGATACGGCATCAGCTTCGCCTGCACCGCAAAGCGATCCATGCCGTCACGCGATTGCTTGAGCGCCTCGATTTCAGCGAGGCGTTTAGGACTGTCGGGATGATCGATATGGTCTTTCGCCCCGTAGCCGCGCCAGCCGGGCGGCAATTCCATTTTCATCACATCGAGCTGTTCGTAACTGAGCGACGGCAAGGTGTCGTTTTCAGACTTCCACGTCGCGAGCGTGCGGTTTAGCCACTCGGCGTCGTTGCGCCGGGGGAAGTCGTCGCGGAAATGAGCGCCGCGGCTTTCGGTGCGAGCGTAGGCTCCGTAGGCGACGCACAGCGCCATCTTGAGCATCTTGCGCACGCGGTAAGCCGTCACCAACTCCGGATTTGCGCTTCTCGCCTTACAGCGCAGGCCGATGTTGCGGCTGCGCAATAAAAGCTGTTGTAGCTCGTGTACCGCTTCTTCCAGCACCTTGCCGGTGCGAAAAATTCCGACCTTAGAGCTCATGATGGTCTGCATCTCGGCCATGACCAACGCAGGATTCTCTGTGCCTCGGCTATCGATCAGGGCATCGATTTTCGCTTCCTCGTGCTGGAGTACTTCTTCGATCAAGCGAGTAGGAATATTTACATTGTTCTCGGGCCGTTCGCAGAAGTCGGCGATGAATTCGCCGACAATCATGCCGGCCACCACAGTCTCGGAGACCGAGTTTCCGCCGAGCCGATTAAAGCCATGCATGTCCCAGCAGGCCGCTTCGCCGGCGGAAAATAGTCCCTTCAACGTGGGGCTTTCTCCCGTGTAGTTGGTGCGCACTCCGCCCATCGTGTAGTGCTGCGCCGGCCGCACCGGCACCCACTCCTTCACCGGATCGACGCCGAGGAAATAATGGCAGATCTCGTAAACCTCGCGCAGGTTGTGCTTGATGTGGTGCTCGCCCAAAAGCGTAATATCGAGCCAGAGATGATCGCCGAAGCGGGTTTTTACGCCTTTGCCTTTGGCGATGTGCTCTTCCATTCGCCGCGAGACCACATCGCGCGAAGCCAGCTCCTTTTTCTCCGGCTCGTAGTCGGGCATGAATCGGTGGCCCTCGACATCGCGCAGCAGACCGCCGTCGCCTCGCGCGCCCTCCGTGAGCAGAATGCCGGGAGGGAAAGCCGGCGTCGGATGAAATTGCACGGCCTCCATATTGCCGAGGGTGGCAACACCCGTCTCCAAAGCGATCGCCGTAGGAATCCCTTCGGAAATGACCGCGTTGGTCGTCACCCGATAAAGCCGTCCGGCGCCGCCGCCCGTGATCGCGGTGGCCTTCGCCACGTAAGCGATCAACTCGCCGGTGGTCAGATTTCGCACAATCGCGCCGTAACAGCGCCCGCCGTCGTGAATCAGTGCGATCGCTTCGTTACGCTCGTGCACCGGTATTTGATGCGCGATCGCTTGATCGCTCATCGTAGTCAGCATCGCGTGGCCCGTGCCGTCGGAGACATAACAGGTGCGCCACTTATTGGTGCCGCCGAACGCGCGCTGAGCGATCAGCCCATGGGCTTCGTCGCGCTCGGTAATTGTGACTTTCTGGCCATTGATGATGACCTCGCGGTCGCCTTTCGTGACGCGGCTCCACGGGAGCCCCCAAGCCGCCAGCTCGCGCGCGGCCTTGGGCGCGGTGTCGACGAACATTCTTACGACTTCCTGATCGGCGCCCCAGTCACTGCCGCGCACGGTGTCCTCGAAGTGCACGTCTTCGTTGTCGCCTTCGCCTTTGATGACGTTGCCGAGGCTCGCTTGCATGCCGCCCTGCGCCGCAGCGGAATGCGAGCGCTTCGGCGGCACGAGCGATAAAATAATCACATCGTGGCCGCGCCGCTTCGCGCCGATACCGATGCGCAATCCGGCAAGCCCGCCGCCGATGACCAAAACGTCCGTGTAGATGATTTTCATG
>JBIOXP010000107.1:0-4876 GCA_044869705.1 Binatia bacterium
GTCTCCTTTTTTGGGGCAAAGATCTTTGGATTCATGGCGCAGTCTCCCTAAGACGGCGGTCCCTGAGAAAACCACTCCGAGAATAAGTCACAAACGAGGCTTCTCGCGAGCGACTATTCACTTTGTGCGGATTGATATCTTTGTTGCCAGATCAACATTGTTGCTGTCCTCTGTTGTTTTGAAGCCTATCTCCGCGTGCAAAATCGAGTGTCACTGCACGCGACCAGGATACGTTTACGATCGTAGGGTAGACCACGAACCGAGAAAAATGATAAAGGGAAGAAGCGAAGGGAGGACACTGATGGCTGTACAGGAACAGAAAGCGAGCAATTCCCTGGAGCGCTATATCGCGGAGATCCGCTCGGTCTGGGGTGACGGCAGGGATCCGCAATTGCCGTTCAAAGTGACGGCGTTGATGGAGAAGCTTTTCGCGTCGACCAGCCCCGATGAACCGTGGATGGCTGAACTCATTCGTGATGGCAAGCCATCGCGCGAGCTATATCGCGATCATGATTACGGCTTTATTCAAATGGGTCACGTGCATAAGCAAGGGCACGGAAACCTGCCCCATGATCATGGTCCGTGCTGGGTCGTTTATGGTGCGTACACCGGCCTTACGGAAATCACGAAATATAAACGGACTGATGATGGAGCAAATCCAGGAGTCGCCACTCTGGAAAAAGAGCGACTCGATCGGCTTTCGCCCGGCGTGGTCCTGCCGTACGTGCGCGGAGATATCCATTCGACCAACGCCGTCGAAGGTCCCGCAGTGGTTTTTCGTTTTTTGAGCTACGATTTGGAAAAGATCGAGCGCAATCGATACAACATGGAGAAGGGTACTGTCACTCGGCTAACCCCGCAGTGAATCGCTCGCCGTGAAAGGCAAATCGCCTCGTCAAATAATCTCATCAACGCTCAAGCCCGTTATCCGAGATGTGTTGTTATCTAGGGATGAGTGACGGGCAAAGAGGATAGCTGTGCCGTTTGATTACTTGCCCGTCTTTGTGGAAAAGGCTGCTGGCAAGCCGACGCGTAAACTCGTGCATCCATCGCAGAATGCGTGGCATGGCGCGGTCCCATCTTTAGCCTCGGCGAGGATTGCGCTTCTGACGAGCGCAGCGCTTCGAACGCCGGCGCAGCCACCCTTTGTCCCTCCGGAGGATACCAGTTACCGCGTCATCCCTGCCGAGCCCCACGCTATCGATCTCGTCATGGACCATACATCGCCCCTTGGTCTCACCCCACGCGAAGACCCAGAAATTGTTTTTCCCAGGGCCGCTCTGATAGCACTGGCACGAGGCGGCGTGGTCGGAAGTGTTGCATCAAGCCATTTCTCGTTCGTAGGCGGGACGCGAAACCACCATGGGGTTGAAGAAGAACTCGCTCCTGCCCTGGCGGTCGAGCTAAAGAAAGAAAACGTCGACTTGGCATTGCTGGTTCCCTTCTGACCCTATTGCCACGAGACCGTCGGTCTCGTCGCAAATGGCATTGAAAGAGAAGGCATTCCGACCTTAGTGATTGGAACGGTTCGCGACATAATGATCGAGGTTCGCTCGCCGCGCGCTGTCTTCATCGACCATCCCGCCGGTCGTACGTTTGGGCCTCCCGGGGATCCAAAGCGCCATGAACAAGTCCTCGGGGCAGCTCTGAGCGAGTTGCCTCATTTCACAGCGTGGGGTCAGATCCGCGATCTCTCCCTTGAATGGCAGCCCGGAAATCGATCCTTCTGGGAGATCCCGTTGCGTGAGGAGTTGCTGAGGCCTGCTCTATCCGGGTTAGAGCTCCAACAGGTGATAAGACTTCGAAAACAAAGCTGACGATTCGACAATCGCGCTTTGGCATCCCGCTTTGAATTCATCGCGCTTGCTCGAGTGGCAGCCTTTGTCTATAACGCTCGAACAGGAACCTGCTTTACGTATACATCGATAGATCGCCGGCTCCCGAGAAAAGCAATCGAAGTAAAGTGTTCCACGGTTCCAATAGTGCCAAGTGCAATCTCTTCATTGACCATTCGCGAGCTTGTAAAATCGCGCGACGTTCTCGTGCAGGATTTTTTGTTTGACCTCATCCGAAAGATCTCTCCGTTCCCGAACGACTCTTACTGTCTGCGGCCAGTCTCCATCCCAATGCGGATAATCGGATGAATAAAGCAGCGTGTTTTCGAGGCCCCAGCGAACTCCGTCCGGTATGGTCTTCTCGCCGCATTCCACGCCGAAATAGATCCGGCCGCTGGTTACATATTCACTAGGCATCTTGGTAAGGTAGGGAGCTTCGTCGGCGCCGCGCTTTTCTACTTCCTCGTCGAGACGGTCCATTAGGTAAGGTACCCAACCGATGCCGGATTCGAGATATGCGATCCTCAGCTTCGGGAATCGCTCAAATACGCCGCCGATCACTGTCGCGATCAGCGCCATCATCTGTTCGGCGGGGTGATCGATGGTATGGGCGGAAAGAAACTTCCGGAAGCGTAACGCCCCGAGGGAATCACCGGATGTACCGGTATGAAAACCCAGCCCAACTCCCAGCCGCTCAGCTGCCGCATAAATCGGGTCGTAAAAGGCATCGCCGAAATCAGGGCGTTGCGGCAGGTAAGTCGGCAGAACACCCGCCAGGGCGCCGCGCTCGGTGACGGCGCGTTCGAGCTCTTCCGCAGCGGCTTTCGGATCCTGCGGCGCCAACAGCGCGACGAATTTCAACCGCACCGGGTTCGTTTTGCAGAAATGGAAGAGCCAGTCATTATAGGCTCGCGTGATAGCCGTAGCGTACTCGAGTTCATGCAACGCGCTGACGTGCAGCCCCGCCGTCGGATACAAAACCATTACGTCGATACCATCCGCATCCATTGCTGCAACCTGGTCTTCAGGGCCGTTTGGCTTGGCGCCCAATTTCCCGCGCAGGTCCCGATCCCATTCGTCGTTCGGAAATAAGTTCCGGCGCTGCCAGCGCGGCTCCAGAAACTCGCGCATCCCCGCAATGGACTCGCGCACGTGACCATCAGCGTCGATCACTTTGTACTTGGCCATGCTTTCTCCTTTCCGATTTTGCGGCTGTCAGACTTCAATGCTCCTTAAAGCCCGAGGTTCAGTTGGAAAAGCCCGAGGTTCAGTTGGATCGCGTTCTCGCCGAGGACTTTTCGTTGTTCTCCCGGGAGATTAGTGCTCTTGGTCACCGGCCCAGTCACCTGCCCGGGCTGAGAAGAATCCCAGTGAGGCGAATTGGGGGCCCATCGGAACTGATATATTCTGCAACTTTCTTGCGGGAAGCACTGAGGTGGGAAAAAATTTTTAAATCCGATTAGGCAAAGCATGAAGCCTGTTTGCAATTTTCCTTGCAAATCAGCTAACACTCTGCAAGATGTCTGTCAATTAGCTTAAACCACTCAGCATTTTCCGAAGTCGTGCACGGTTGGGTCAACACCTTTCCGCGACGCTGGTTTGCTGTATCGCCGGTTGAATCGACTTGGTCTCGTCATTAAATACGGCTTAGCCGTAAACGCTTCGGAGCTATATCAGTTTTCGATTTATCGATCGGCATCAGCAAACACATACATTACGTACGTGCCCATAGATCGCACTCGACCTTGCGCTCGCCAACAATATGAACATTAAGGGCGATCAATGACATGAAGCCTCGAATTAAGTTAGCGCTTGGATCTTACGACAGGCACGGCCCTCTCCTTGAAGGAGCCCTAGGCCATCCGATTTTCGATTTTGAATTTCTGGAAGTCGACCCGCGCCAGCGGCGTCATGAGCGGTTTTTGCAGCAATTTGAGTTCGATGCCTGCGAACTCTCGTTTTCATCCTATGTCGTTGCCATCGATCAAGGCATCCCGGTCAATGCTGTTCCTGTCTTTCCCCGGCGTCTCTTCAGCCAGTCGCAGATGTACAAGAACTTCAGGAGCGGCATCGAGACTCCCAAAGATCTCGCCGGCAAGCGCATCGGATTGAGCAGTTATCAGAACACGTTGGGCGTGCGCGCGAAGGGGGATTTAGCTCATTTTTATGGCGTTCCCTGGAAGTCGGTGACCTGGGTAATGGCGGGAGAAGACGCCGTGAGAGTGGAAATTCCGGAAGACGTCAAGCTCGAGCGCGCGAAGGATATGGCCGAAATCGAACTCGAGTTTGTCGGCGGCACCATTCATGGATTGTTTGTTTCCCGGCTCCCCCGTCCCTTCATCGAAGGCGATTTCAACGTAGGTCGATTGTTTGCAAACCCGGCTGTCGAGGAAGAACGGTATTTGAGGGAGGAAGGTTATTTCCCGATCATGCATGTCCTGGCGTTCAAACGGGAACTGAGCGAGCGGCATCCCGAATTGCCGGCGACTCTCTTTGAAGTTTTTGAACAGGCGCGCCGCAAGACGGTGCAACGGTGGAACGACCCCAATTGGTCGATGCTTCTCTGGGGTCGGCGCGAGTTGGAACGCCAGCAGAAGCTCTACAATTTCGATCCGTGGCAGAACGGACTCGAACCAAACCGCAAGAATATCGAACGTTTTGCGCTCTACAGTTACGAACAAGGCCTGAGCCGGCGGCAATGGACGGCGGAAGAACTGTTCGTGCCCATCAGTGGCGTAAGCGCCTGACAGAGCTTCTTCGCAAAGAGCTGTGTTCTCAAACGGCTCCTAGATCGGGAATGAGAACGGCGACACTTCATGCAAGGAACTGAACGGGGCTCGGCTCCAAGCCGAGCGCTGTCAGTTGAATGTATCGTGCTGCCGTATGAGGCGGAAACGTCATGCTTGATGAAACAAAACGTCCTCGTGTTGGCGAGAAAGCCCCTGAGTTTTGCATCGAAACACCTGATGGCCTGCTTCCGTTAAGTCAGCTGGCAACGCGTCACGAAAAACTGATTCTCACGAGCCAGGACAGTTACCGGT
>JBIOXP010000108.1:0-3927 GCA_044869705.1 Binatia bacterium
CTACCTATTTGAGCTTCTCGCCGGTTACGTGATCCCTGCAGTGGGGGTCCTCGGAATCGCCGGAACTCTTCTCGTCCAAAAAAGACCCGACGATACGACCGAATCTTTAGCAGCCGAAGAAAAGGAAGAAAGACTCAGGGATGTGTTCATCCGGGCGGGGAGAGTGTACGTGTTCGTGATGGCTTTGATCTTTCTTGGCGCAGGCTTTAAACCTCTGATCGACACCTATTTGCTTAGGCTCTCCTCGCGAATTTTGTTTTGGGTGAATATGGTATCGGCAATCCTCGACAACGCCACCGTGGCCGCGGCGGAGATTGGCCCTTCTCTCAGCACGGCACAGATTAAAAGCGCGCTGCTGGGGTTGTTGATTTCCGGTGGCATGCTAATTCCCGGCAACATTCCCAATATTATTGCCGCTCATTCATTGCGCATCAAAAGCACCGAATGGGCTAAGCTTGGCGTTCCGCTGGGCTTCGTCATTATGACCTGCACCGCGGTGTTGCTCCGACTTGGACTTGTGTAATTGTGTATGGCGAAACCGCCTCGGCGAGTTTGATGATGACCACTTTCTTCACGAACGATCAGCGAACCCTCGATCTGCTGCACAAAGATCTCCGACGCGCCCGCACAGCGACACAGAACATTATTCCGACGAGCACAGGCGCGGCTAAAGCGATCGGCTTGGTGATGCCTGAGCTCAAGGGCAAACTTCACGGCTTTCGCCGCGGGTGCCGATCGCCACAGTCTCAGTGGTCGATCTCGTGACAAATCGTCGATGTCCTATCCATCGTTGTCTCAAAGGGAAGCTGACAAAGTGCTCTCATGGCATGACAACGAATGGGGCCATAACTGTCGAGTCGGCGCTTTCGGCACCATTCATGGCCCAAAAAGGAATTGTGACTTAGGACCGTGTCACGGCTCAGGTAAGCCGTCGATGGTTAAGTGCCGGGAACTCGGCGCGGATTTTCGCGAGATAATCTAAATCGATGCTTGCGGTGATCATGCCTGGCCCCTCGGGTAGTTCGGCCACGATTCGACCCCACGGATCAATGATCATTGAATGGCCGTGGGTTTCGAAGCTGTTCGCGCTGCTGCCGAATTGGTCCGGCGCGATGATGTAAACCTGGTTTTCGATTGCCCGCGCGCGAAGCAACGTCTCCCAATGTGCTTCGCCTGTATAGGCAGTAAATGCCGATGGCACGAAGATGACCTCGGCACCTTGTTCGGCCAATTTTCGGTAGAGTTCGGGAAACCGAACATCGTAGCAGACACTCAAACCCATCGTGCCGAGCTCGGTTTTAGCTATTACGGCGCCATGTCCATGCGCCCGAGTCTCTGACTCCCGCAAGGATACTCCGTTCGGAAGATCGACATCAAAAAGATGAATTTTTCGATAGCAGGCGATTTGCTTGCCGGCAGGATCGAAAAGCAAACTCGTGTTGTAGGCTCTTTCGCTATTTGAAATCTGTTCGAGAATTGAACCCGCCAAGAGGTAAATGCCCAGCTCACGGGCCAGATCGGATAGACTTTTCGAAGTCGGTCCGGGAATCGGTTCGGCAAATTGCCGCTCGAGCTTCTTGCTGCCCCGCCATATGAAGACCTCAGGGAGAGCCACCAGCCGCGCGCCTTTGGCTGCCGCGTCTCGCACCCAGCGCGTCGCCTCTCGGAGATTCGCCTGCTTGTCCTTGCCAGCAAGCATCTGAACGGCGGCAGCAACGAACTTCATAACTATCTAGCGAGTCAAGAACACCGGACAAGGCGCATTGCGGAGCACATACTCGGTAGTGCTGCCGAGAACCATCTCGATGATGCGCCGGTGGCCATAGGCGCCGATAAAGAGCAGATCGTAATTAAAAGTTACCAGCTGTTCGATAATCTTCTGTTCGGGATAACCCTGCGCGGTTTGATAGATCACATCAATTGGGTACGAGCTTAAGTAACTTTTTGCCTGTTGCAAATTATTTCGTTTGACCGCTTCTTCCCGGCCGATCGTGAGCACCGTCAGTGGCAAGTGCAGTACCGTGCAAAATTCTGCCGCGGACTCCATCGCGGAGCTCGCGCGTTGACTACCGTCATAAGCCAGCAGCGGTTTGGCGACCGCCTGGAATTGTTTTGTCGAGACAAACACCGGCCGGGGACACTTGCGCGTGATCGTTTCGGCGGTGGTGCCCAAAAGCCCCGTGGAAAACTCTTCGTTCACACCGCGATGGCCGATCACTACTAAATCCGCCACTTTGGAACGTTCGCAAATCTCGTTGGCGATCAATCCCATATCGAGAAACGTGGTATACCGGACATGCCGTTTTTCACAGCGGCTTGCGAATTCTTCGAGAATCGCTTTGCCGCGCTCTTCGAGAATCTCGCGCATTTTGCTTGAGAAATCCAAGTAGGGCTCAAAGCCGAGGGAGCCTGATATGTCGTGAAAAAAGGTTCCTTCTATGGAGATCGTATCAATGATGTGCTGTCCGAACAGAGTGCCGTTGAATTTTTCCGTGATCCAAAGAGCATAGTCGAGGGCGGCTTTGGAGTGCTCTGAACCATCGAGGGGAGCGAGAATATTTTTGATCATGCCGATCTCCTGAGCTCCGCCGTCGCCGCATTCAAAGCCGGCCGGCGCTTTACGCGCGGTACGATAGCAAGGAAGCTCTTTTTTGCAAGGGAGAAAGACGAGAGAGGTTTACAATCCCGGCAATTTTGTCCATAATCGCCCGCGGGTTTTCTTATCGTAAACCATGCCTTCCTCTAAGAACAAGCACGAAGCACGCTTGCAGGAACTCATTCTCGAGGCGAAGCGGCTCGACATTGAAGTGCGCAGCGAAAAGCTTTTGCGCGAAGCGGGTTACCGCACCAAGAGCGGCAGCTGCCGCGTCAATGGACGAGACGTGATCCTACTCGATCGCGACGCCCGCCTGAGTGAGCAGGTTGAGTTTCTTGCTAGCGAATTGGCTGCACGCCAAGCTAACGGCCAATCGCCGCACTAAAGCCGCGCCTGTACTGTTGGAGTGTTTGCGCTCAATGAACGCGAATTTTCTTCGCGGCTTCAATTCCTAACGAAAATGCGTCCTCGCCCACCTTGAGTGTCATCATACCGAGGGAGGGCGCAACGTCCAGGATCTCGACCTTGGCGCCCGGTCGCATCCCATGCTCCTGTAAAAATCTTAGCAAGCGTACGTCGCGCTCGCCGCCTTCGGTGATGAAATCGAGCTCGACGCTTTGTCCGTCGGTCGCTTCATTGAGCGGAATTGTTTTTGGCGAGGGCGTCGTTAGAGCCCCGGGGATCGGATTGCCATGAGGGCATGTTGTCGGGTTGCTGAGCAACTTGGCCAAGCGCTCCTCCACGTCCTGTGAAATGGCATGCTCCAGCCGGTGCGCTTCTTGGTGCGCCCTCACCCAATCAAGCCCGAGCAAGTCGGTGAGAAATCTCTCGGTTAAAAAATGTCGCCGCACGATCTTCTCGGCGACGGTCTTGCCATCAGCGGTAAGATGTATTTCCTTTCGCCGATTGATGGTCACGTAGCCTTCGCGCGCGAGCCGCTGCAAGGTCGTAAATATCGTCGATGGTGAAACGCCGGTTTCCGCGGCGATTCGCGCCGCGATGACCGGTTCGGATTCTTCCGCCAACTGGTAAATCGACTTCAGGTAGTCCTCCAAGGCATGGCTGACCGTCGGCCCCTCTGCACTCTTGACAAACTTTTTTCTTTCGCCTATACGAACTTTTGACTTTAGCATAGAGGAATTGTGCCGCTTCGAACGGAAATAATTGGCTATCAGTCTTATAGTAAACTCGGCTTCAGAGATCAAGTAGAAGTTCACCACAGAACACCCGCGGCGTTGAAGAAACCCCGAAATAGCGACATTTCGAGAATTGGCGTCTTCCTTGGCTTGGCACTGCTGACATTTTTTCTCGGATTAGCAACCGCTTCTGCT
>JBIOXP010000109.1:0-5732 GCA_044869705.1 Binatia bacterium
TGCCGTAGGGGCCTTGGAGCGCAGTCCGTGTCGAGGCGCGGGAGCGCCGAGACCGGCTGCTTGGCCGTAGGGCACGCCAAACCCTTTTCGACGGCGACCATCGACAGAAAAGCGTCAATCGAGGGGCTGAGCGTGTCCTTGGGTTGGCTCATCGGGCCGCGTCAGTTTCTGCTGCAGAAAGGCGCGTAGAGTTTCGACCTGCTCGGGCGCGGTGATTTTTTCGCCGCTTTGATCGGCAACGTAAAACACATCGGCAACTTGATCCACGTTCGTCGAGATCTTCGCGACGTGAATCGACAATCCCAGCTGGTGCAGGCTGTAAGTGATCGTGAAGAGAACGCCGATACGGTCTTCGGTAAACACTTCGACGATCGTGAAATCGTCGGAGGCATCGTTGTCGATGTTCACAACCGTGGAAACTTTGGGGGCTCGCTTGACCAGCAAGAGAGACGGCTTGGAAGAGCTCACCAGGCTCGCGACATCGATCTTGCCGTCGAGCACGCCGTTCAGCACCAGACGAAATTTCAGCCATTTTTGTTCGGCCATCACGAGTTCCGGCCGGCCGTGGTGGGAAATGCGAAAAACATCGAGAATGCGTCCATCGCTCGAGGTGAAAATACGCGCGTTGAGAATATCGAAGTTGAGCGCCGCGAGAACGCCGGTAATCGACGCGAACAATCCGGGCCGATCGATATAACAAATCACCACCGAGCTGCAGTCGCGTTCCGGAAAATGCTTGATCGCGACTTCCGCGTGCTCGCCGTCGAATCGTTGCATAATCTCGAAGTGCTCGGCGATATCCTCTTCCGGCGTCGATAAAAAATAGCGCTCCGGCATAATTTCGAGAAAACTGTCGATCTCCTTCTCGCCGTAATCCTTCGCGAGCTGGCGCTTGATTCGGGCTTGCACGCGGCGAATTACGGCGCGAATATCCTGGCGCTGAAACTCCCCTTTTTCCGCCTCTTCGAGGACATTGAGCGCTTTTACGTAGAGCTCGCCAAGCAGCGAAGCCTTCCAGGGATTCCATACTTCCGGGCCGACTGCTTTGACGTCGGCGAATGTCAACAAGTAGAGCATTTTCAGATTGCTGACCGTCCCCATGGTCCGGGCGAAATCGAGGATTGTTTTTTCATCCTCCAGATCGCGGCGAAACGCGATGTGGGTCATGAGCAGGTGATAGCGGATGAGAAATTCGACCAGCGCGCCGTCGTCGGCATTGAGGCGCATGCGCCGCGCGATCGCATGGACCATATTGGCGCCGATTTCGGAATGTCCGCCGCCAAAACCCTTTCCGATGTCGTGAAACATCAGGCCGAGATAGAGCAGCTCGATTTTTTCCACTTCGCGCGCAAGCTGCGTCAGCAGCGGCGAGCTTTCGGCGTATTCACCGGCCTTCAGCCGTTCGATTTCCTTGATCAAGCGCAAAGAATGCTGATCGACGGTGTAAATGTGATAGGCATCGTGCAGTACCATGCACAGCAGCCTGCCGAATTCAGGAATGAACGCGCCGAGAACTCCCGCCCGATGCATCTCGAGCAGCGTCTCGTAAACCGAGTCCCTCGATTTGAGGATGCTGAAGAACGGCAGATTGGCCGCCGCCGAACGGCGGAATTGGTCATCGATCAGGTCGAGATTCTGGCGCAGCAGCTCGCGCGTTTCATACGTCAGCGCGCAATTGTACTTTTGTGCATCATCGAAAATTCGGATCAAGTTCTCGGGATGCTCTCTGATGATCTCCGGTCGGGTCACCGTAATATGATTTTTCGATAGGCGAATACCTTCGCGGAGCGTTCGCCCGAATACGTAAGTCGCGCCGAAGCCGGGCTTATCGCACTCGGTGACCCGATGGATGATCAGGGACGAAAGCCGATTGATATGCGCCGCGTGCAGATAGTAACAACGCATGAACACTTCGACGCCGCGCAGGGTTCCCTCGCCTTCAAACCCGAGCGCCGCACTGACTTTTTCCTGATGCTCGAAGGTCAATTGATCCTGGTGCTTGCCGGTTGAAAAATGCAGTTCATTGCGCACGCGCAGCAAAAAATCCTGAGACTCTTTCAGCTGCGCGATGTCCCGTGGCTCGACAATGCCCGCAAGCGCCAGCCCCTCGAGGTCTTTTACCTTGAGGTTGGCGCGCGCGATCCAACGGGCTGTTTGAATATCGCGAAGGCCGCCTTCACCCTCCTTGACGTCGGGCTCGAGCAAATAAACCGATCCGCCGAATTGTTCATGCCGAGCGCGGTTCTCTTCGAGCTTTTCCCGGATAAATCGTTTGACACCCTTCTTCACCAGCCGCGACTCGATTTTTTTATCGAAATCCTGATAAAGCGCGTAATCACCGCATAAAAACCGCGTGTCGAGAAGCGAGGTTCGTACTTTCATGTCGATTTCCGCAAGGCGCATGCATTCGGCGATGCTGCGCGTCGCGTGCCCGACTTCCACGCCGGCGTCCCAAAGCGTGTAGAGCAGTCGTTCCGTCGTCGCTTCGATAAACGGCGAAACCTTCCACGAATAGAGAAATAATAGGTCAACGTCGGAGAGTGGATTCAGTTCGCCTCGACCGTAGCCGCCCTGGGCCAAGAGCGCGAAGCGCGGATTGGGTGTCGGAAACCGACGAGCGGACTCGGAGCTGACGATCGTAAAAAGGTGCCGAATGAGATGATCCATAACCGTCGACCATGCCGAGACGACGTCCAGCCCACCCGCACCGTCCCGATGACGTCGGAACAGTTCGCGCCGTCCCGCCTCGACATAGCGCCGCGCCAACCGCTTTAAATCGGCTTCGCCATGCACCTCTTCGAGCAATGCCAATGAAATCGCTACCGCATCCATGGGGGTTTCCGCCTAGAGCGTTTTCGCCATCAAGTTCGATTGCGCGTATTTTTGAATGCCCTCGAAAAGGGCATTGACCATCGTATCCTGGTAACCTGGATCAGCCATGAGGCGACTTTCGGTCTTATTGGTGATGAAAAACATTTCCACCAGAACGCTCGGCATACGCGCCCCGACGAGTACGTAAAACAGGGCCTTCTTCACGCCGAGATCCTTTACATCTCCCATGAATTTACTCATCCCGCTCACAAGCGAGGCCTGCAACCGATGGGCCAGCGTAATCGAATCCTCGAGCTTCATATTTTGCATCATGTCGCTCAGAATAAACTGCAAATCCGAGATGTTCTTTCGCGACGTGGCGTTTTCCCTGGCGGCGAGCCGGATCGCCGCTTCGTCGGTGGTATTGTCCAGGTAATAGGTTTCTATGCCTTTCGCATCGCTGTTCGGGCTGGCATTCACATGGAGTGAAATGAACAGATCGGCGTTTTCTGAATTGGCCAGTAGTGTGCGATCTTCCAGCGGGACAAACCGATCGTCCTTGCGCGTGAGCACCACCTCGGTCCCCATTTCGGTCTTGAGCTTCAGGGCGAGTTTTTTTGCGATGCTGAGAACAATATCTTTTTCGGCAATCCCGCCGGGGCCCGAGGCGCCCGGATCTTTGCCGCCATGTCCCGGATCCAACACGACTTTACGCAGTGCGTTCGAAATCGACGTTGAGGCAGCTGTTTTGTTGCTTGCATCTCGGTTACGGGCAGCGACCTGGTTTGTGCGAGAACCGGTCTTGTATGACGCCTCGGCGCTCTTCTCGCCGGCGACGTCGATGATCAGCCGGTGCGGACCGGCGACCATAAAAGCATTGTGCGCTGTGCGATTTTGCAGATCGAGGACCACACGAACGACATCCGCGCTGTACTGGCCGATGCGCACCTGGCGTACGAGCTTCTCGTCGACCTCGACGGGCCGCTTTGAGGCGAGCGCGAGCCGGGCGCCAAAAATATCGACATAGATCCGTGGCGCAGCGCCTTTGCCTGGATCGTCTAGCAGTTGCCGCAGTTCAAATCGGGTTTCCTGAGACAACTCGACCGTGATCCGGGCGTAGCCGTCGGACGATGTGGAACGGACGCCGGTCACAAGAACTTTACTTTCCCGCGCGCGAGAGCTCAGGGGAGCGGCTTGAGCGGCCACAGCCAGAGCTTGTGTATGCGCCAGATCCGATTGCAGAAGCAGCACGAGGATAGCTACTTGGCGCATGAGGAGATCGGCGAGAATGCGTCTTCGGTTTGGCTTCACTGAGATTTCTTTGCCTCTTCGCTCAACTGATGCAGGATATTGAGCGCTTCAATGGGCGTCATGCCCGAGGTGTCGAGCGCGCTCAAACGCTTGCGCAGCCGATCATCAGCGGAACCGAACAAGGCCATTTGCGCCGGGCCATCGTGCCCCGCTGTTTCGAGCTTTGCCTGACTCCCTTCCAGCCGAGCCAAAATCTCTTTGGCGCGCTCGATCACTGCAGTCGGCAGCCCGGCCAGACGGGCGACGTGAATACCGTAGCTATGACTCGAGGCGCCTTGCAGCAGACTGCGCAAAAAAATAATGTCGCCGCGCCATTCCTTGACGGCAAAATTGTAGTTTTTGATGCGTTCTTTCGTTTGCACCAGATCCGTAAGCTCGTGATAGTGGGTGGCGAAAAGCGTGCGCGGCCGGCACGGCATGTCATGGAGAGCTTCGGCGACCGCCCACGCGATGGAGATCCCATCGAACGTGCTGGTACCGCGCCCGACTTCATCGAGCAAAATAAGACTGCGCTCGGCCGCGTGATGGAGAATATTGGCGGTCTCCTTCATTTCCACCATGAAGGTCGACTCTCCCGTCGCGAGTGAGTCCGAAGCGCCGATTCGTGTAAACACGCGATCCACGACCCCGATACGTGCCTCGGCGCACGGCACGAAGCTGCCCATTTGTGCGAGGATCACCGTCAGCGCGATCTGGCGCATGTAAGTCGACTTGCCTGCCATATTCGGACCCGTGAGAAGCATCATCTGAGATCGCTCGGGATCGATAAAGCAGTCGTTGGGCACAAAAGCACCCCGACCCACGGCGGCTTCGACGACCGGGTGGCGCCCTTCACGGATCGACAGCCCGAGCCCGTGATCGATCTCGGGCCGGACAAAGTGACGCGCTTCGGCGACTTCCGCGAGCGACAGCAAAGCATCCAAGACGGCAAGAGCGTCGCTCACGCTCTTCAAGCTTGGATAGTAGGCGGCAATTTGCCCGCGCACTCGGTCGAGCAGCGCGCTTTCGACTTTTTCAATCAGAGTTTCCGAGTTGAGCACCTTGGCTTCGTATTCCTTGAGCTCCGGCGTGATAAAGCGCTCGCCATTCGCCAGAGTCTGCTTGCGCAAATAGTCTTGCGGCACCGACTTCAAGTGTGAATTGGTGACTTCGATATAATAACCAAAGACGCGGTTGTAGCGGACTTTTAAGGTTCCGATTCCGGTTCTTTGACGCTCGCTCGCTTCAAAACGCCGAATCCATTCCTTGGCGTGAAAGCGCATGTCGCGAATCTCATCCAGCTCAGAATCGAAGCCGGCGCGAATGAAACCGCCCGGTTTGAGAGAAAAAGGCGGATCATCGACAATCGCGCGTTCGATCACTGCCGCCACATCCCGAAGCTCCGGAAGATTTTCATGCAGCCGGGTGAGCAACTCCGCGCGTGTGCCTTGGAGCTGTCGGCGTACCGCGCTTACGGCGGAGAGCGTCTCTTTGACCGCGATCAAATCCTTAGGGAGCGCGCTGCCCGAGACAACCCGGCCGGCGAGTCGCTCGAGATCCTGAACCTTTGCTAATGCCGTCTTGAGCTCCTGGCGTAACGAAAAAATTTCCACGAGCTCTTGAATTGCGTT
>JBIOXP010000110.1:0-9448 GCA_044869705.1 Binatia bacterium
AAACGTGAAATTCCATGCGTTTTTTGGCTGGGGCTCTGGTAAACAGATATCCCACGGAGTCGCTATCGAGGACGAGACCCGTGCGCGCGTGCAATTGGCCGACGTCAAGGCACTTGGCGCCGATCAAACCGGCTTCTTCGCAAATGGTAAAAACCACGTCGATGGCACCGCAGGGAAGGCGGTTTTCCTTGATAACTCGCATGACCTCGCAGATGATGGCCACGCCGCTTTTATCGTCGCCCCCAAGCACAGTGCTGCCGTCGGTGCGCAGAATGTCGCCTTCCAAGATCGGCACGATGCCTTCGCCCGGAACGACCGTGTCCATGTGAGCCGAAAGCAGCAGCGGCTCGGCAGCCGGACGTTGCCCGGGAAAATAGGCGATCAAATTGCCGACATTACCGCCGATTTTTTCACCGGCGTCGTCGATCACGACGCTCGCGCCAAGCTCCTCCAACTCGCGTTTCAAACGCAAGGCGACGTTGCGCTCTTTACGCGACAGACTGTCGATTTGAATCAGCTCGATCAGAAAATTTTTTAGCCGCTCGTGATTGATCAACAAAACGACCTCGGAAGGTGCCGGGGATATTGTCAGGGCTTGGCGGATTTTTGCGCGCGCTTCGCCGATGCACGAATATATTTGATGCTGATCGGGGAAAGGTCTCGATACCCGGTCATCGCTTCGATGATGACAAAGGCGGAAGATTGAGCCGCGTTTTCCAAAGCCCGGCGCAACTGTGCCACAGTTTGTACCCTAATGCCAACGCCGCCCCAAAGCATGGCGACATCGGCGTAGCGGAGCGATGGCAACGCGAGCAGCTCCTGCTGTTGGGCGACCGGCCGAAAGATTCCCCAGCCGCTGTTATTGACCAGAATAACGATTGGATTGCAGTTGTGACGCGGCGCGTGAATGATTTCCACGCCGGTCATCTGAAAACCGCCGTCGCCGGTGAGCACAAGCGGGCGCAGCCCAGTGCCAATCTGCGCCCCTAACGCTCCGGGAATGGCGAACCCCATCGAAGCATAGAACCCCTGTGCCAAATAAAGTCCGTCGTTGCCGAGCTTGATGTCCAGACCGCCGAAGAGGGAATCGCCCGATTCGGTCACGACCATCATTTTTTTATGGCCGGAGAGGAAAAGATTGATCTCGCGCAAGATATCGGCAACGCGAATGTGGCGATCGAGATTTGCCGTAGGCTTGCCCAAGTTGTCGCTATAGGCGATTTTTTCCCGGTGAGTTTTCAAATTGGCGCGCAGCAATCCGGCTACGAACGCCTTCAATGTGATGTTGGTATAGGTGTGAAAGCTCACGTTGACGCGATTGTCCGCCGCCCAGATCGATCGATCGCGCAGGGCTTCGGACGGCGCGCGGCCGCCACTCTCGATGTCGGTAAGCAGCATGCCTAATGCGATAATCAAATCTGCCTCTTCAACCCGCTTACGGATTCGCGGCGGGCTAATGGCGCCAAGATAGACGCCCATGTACTGAGCATGATGCATGGGAAAAGCGCCCTTGGCGAGCACCGAGGCGCAACACGGGACACCGGTTCGCTCCACGAGCGCGACGATATCTTTCGCGGCTTTGAACCGATAGCTCTCGATGCCGACGAGAATCAATGGACGTTTGGCATGATTTAATCGCTCCACGGTTTCGCGCACCGCTTCGTCGAGCTTACGGCGATCGGATTGTGGGTGTGGCAATTCGCCATTCCATTCGATGATTTCCTTCGGGACGCGAATTTCTCTCTCCACCATATCGCGATGGATTTCCAAATAGCCGGGTTGTTGATGCAACCAGATGGCGCGAATGACTTCATCGATATCGATGGCGGCTCTCAATGGATCATCGATGATTTTTGCCGCGCATGTGACCTCGCGGTAAATGCGGTACTGCGATTCGATTTCCTTGGCTTGATGGTGAATCAAAACCCCAAGTTTTCGTTCCTCTTCACCCGGCCCGCCGCTAATGACCAGGAGCGGGACACGCTCTGCGAAGGAACCGGCGACCGGGTTCACCATATTATGCCCGCCCGCGCCGTAAGTGACACAGATCACCCCGATCTGACCCTTGGCCCGAGCGTAGCCGTCGGCAGCAAAGCCGACGCCCGGCTCGTGCGAAAAAGTCACGATCTTCAATCCACGATGCCGACCGAATTTAAAAAACAAGTTGATTACGAGATCGCCGGGGATGCCGAACATATGCGAAACGCCGATTTTTTCGAGATAGGCGATCAAGAAATCGCCCAATTTCATCCGGCTTTGCATCGACGCGAACGAGCGAGGACTTCGGTCAGATTAAAATATCACAAGTCGTTGAAACATTCAGGAGTTGGTTTGGCTAGATAGGCGGGCCGAAAAATTGCTGTCCGCAAAAAGATCGGCAGGGTGTGTGGCGCGACGGGCTTAACTGCTGCGACGAGCCAACGTATGAGTCGCGGTTCCGTAAAACGATTCCGCGGCTTCCATAAGAGTCTCCGACAAGGTCGGATGCGGGTGAACGGAGTCCGCCAGGTCGCGAACTGTAGCTCCCATTTCGACGGCGAGCACTCCCTCGCCGATCAATTCGCCTGCACCCACTCCGACAATGCCTACTCCCAGAATCCGATCGGTTTCAGGCTCGATCACGAGCTTCGTCAGACCGTCGGGTCGATCGAACGTCAGGGCTCGGCCGGATGCGCCCCAAGGAAACTTTGCGACCTGAATCTCGATGTCCTTCTGCGCCGCCTCGGTTTCCGTAAGACCGCACCAGGCCACTTCCGGATCGGTAAAAACCACTGCCGGAATGACAACATTTTCAAACGCGCTACGTTCGCCGAGAATCGCCTCAACCGCGATTTTGCCTTGCCGGAACGCGCGATGAGCCAGGAGAGTGCCGCCGGTGGCGTCCCCGACTGCATAGATGTTGGGATCGTCGGTCTGCAGTTGGGCGTTGCATTGGATAAAACCTTTGTCGTCTTTGGTGACCTTTGTATTTTGAAGTCCGAGATCAGCGAGGTTCGGCACACGCCCGACACTGACGAGGACGCGATCGTAGAGCTCGTCGCGCTGCTGTTTATCGACCTCCGTAGTTACTTTGATTTGCTTGCCGGAGGTCGCCATTTTCAAGACCTTCGTGTTCAAGCGAATTTCTTTGAACGCCTTTTGCGCGACGCGGCTGACCGGGCGTACTAGGTCGGCATCGACACCGGTCAGAATCGACGGCAATGCTTCGAGAACGACGACCTTGCTGCCAAGCGCGGCGTAGACGGTGCCGAGTTCCATGCCGATATAGCCGCCGCCAACTACGAGCAAATCTTGTGGAATGTCGGGCAGATCGAGGGCTTCCGTCGAAGTCATGACCCTTTTATTGCCGAGATCGAAGGCGTGCGGCATCGCCGGCTTGGAGCCCGCTGCGATAATCGCTTTTTCATAGCGAATAAATTTCTGCCCCGCGCTGGTCTCGACGCGCAGGGTTTGCGAATCCTCGAAGTGGCCGCGCCCGTACACAACCTCGACCCGGCGATGCTGCGCCAGGCTCTTGATGCCTTGACCGAGTTTCTCGACAACGGATTCTTTCCAATTTCTGAGCTTCTCCAGCTCGACTTGCGCCGGGCCAAACGCGATGCCGCGATGACTGGATTCCTTGCCCTCGCGTAGAATCGCGGTGGCGTGCAGCAATGCCTTCGAAGGGATACAGCCAACGTTCATGCATACGCCGCCCAGTCGCGGATTTTGCTCCACGAGCGTAACCTTCTTGCCTTTGTCCGCCGCATAGAACGCTGCCGTGTAACCCCCCGGTCCGGCGCCCAGAACCAAGATTTCAGTCGTGATCGGATCCATACCTGCTATTTGAGTTCCAGATCGGCTTCGGAAAAATTTTCCAACTCGCTGATGATGTCCTTGAGGAAACGCACCGCATCGGCACCATCAATCACCCGATGATCGTAAGCCAGACAGAGTGGCAGAATTGTCCGAATGCCGATTTTGCCATCGATTGCGACCGGTTTCGGCTCTCCTTGGCCGACACCGAGAATGGCAACCTGCGGCGCGTAGATAATAGGAGTGAAATGACTGCCGCCGATGCTTCCTTGATTGGAAATTGTGAAGCTGCCGCCTTGAAGCTCCTCGATCGAGATTTTCCGCTGGCGGGTTTTGTCCGTCACGGCGTGCAGCTCCTGCGATAACTCAAGCAGGTTCTTACGATCGACATCGCGCAAGATCGGTACGATCAGTCCGCCTTCGGTGTCAACCGCCACTCCGATGTGGCAGTAGTCCTTGTAGACGAGTTCCATGGTGCTCTCGTCGAGGCTCGAATTGGCTCGCGGGTGCTTTTTCAATGCGCGGGCAAGCACCACGAGCAAAAGCGCCGTCAGCGTGAGGTGGGCTCCCTGCTTCTCATAGGCCGGCGCGTGTTTTTTCCGGAGCGCCAAGAGGTTCGAAATATCGGCGTCAGCGAATTGATTGATTTTCGGAATCGTCGTCCAAGATTCCACCATGCGACGGCTGACAGTCCGGCGCAGCGGCGACATCTTCTCGCGATGAATCGCTCCCCATTTCGCAAAATCGATGCTTTCGGCCGGCGCCGAGGTATGAGCTGGTTGTCCGCCAGCTTGTTCAGCGCCAGGAGCTCTCTGCAAAGCGATTTGTTGGAGTCGCTGCACGTAATCGCGCAAATCGCCGAGGGTAATCCTGCCACCAGACTCGCTGCCTTTGACGCGAGTCAGATCGATCCCGAGATCGGTTGCGATCTTTCGAATCGAGGGCGGAGCCGGCGGCGGCACACCGCTTCTTGATTCGTAGCGATAGTCGCTTGGTGAAGCCGGCGTCGGGATTGCCGAGACGGTTTGCTGAGGCTCTGCAGGCGCAGGCTGAACCGCAGCTTTTGTTTGGCGTTGCGCTGTGGCAGGAGCGCCGGTCGATGCCGAAGAAACGGCATCAATGCTGATCAGCACCTGGCCGACGCTCACCTCCATGCCCTGTTTGACATGGATCTTCGTCACTACTCCCGCGCTTGGCGCCGGAATCGAGCCCACGGCTTTCTGAGTTTCCAGCTCCATGAAGGGTTGGTCTTTTTTTACTTCTTGGCCTTCGGCAACCAGAATGCTGACGACCGTGCCGGACTCTACGCCTTCGGCGAGCTGCGGAAGTTTGACGTCCATGCTGAAATTTTTGCGGTGATCTTAAAGATAAAACGGGAATGGTTTTTCGGGGTCGAGACCGAGTTTTTTAATCGCTTGCTCGACCATATGCCCGGCCAGCAAGCCTTTCTGATAGAGAGCATAGAGCGTCGCCAGGGTGGCAATTTCTGCATCGACCTCGAAAAAGCGGCGAAGGTTCTCACGCGTGTCGCTGCGGCCGAACCCGTCTGTGCCCAAAGTCAACAATCCTCCCGGAACCCACGGTGTGATCTGGTCGGCGACCATCTTCATATAGTCCGATACCGCAATGAACACGCCTTCTTCGTCTTGAAGTACCGATTCGAGGTACGATTTCTTTGGTGTTGCGGTCGGGTGCAGCATATTCCAGCGCCGAGTACGCAGCGCGTCGCCGCGCAGGAGCTTATAACTCGTCGCGCTCCAGACATCGGCCGAAACATCGAACTGCTCAGCCAAGATCGCCTGCGCTCGCAGCGCTTCCCTCAGCAGCGGTCCACTGCCGAACAGATGCGCTTTGAATTTTTTACCTTTGCTCGCCGGTTTGAACTTGTACAAACCCTTGAGAATTCCTTCTTCCGCGCCTGCCGGCATAGGCGGCATTTCGTAATTCTCGTTGTAAAGGGTCAGATAGTAGAAGTATTCTTCACCTTCGCTGTACAGACGGCGCAAACCGTCTTTGACGATCGTGGCGATCTCGTAGGCGAAAGCCGCATCATAAGTCAGTAAAGTCGGAACCGTGCTCGCCAACAGATGGCTATGGCCGTCCTGATGTTGCAGGCCCTCGCCGTTGAGAGTCGTGCGTCCCGCCGTCGCGCCCAGGAGAAACCCCTTGGCTTTGCTGTCCGCTGCTGCCCAGATGAGATCGCCAATGCGCTGAAAACCAAACATGGAATAATAAAAATAGAAGGGAATCATGTTGATTCCCAAATTGGCGTAAGCCGTTCCGGCGGCAATAAACGATGACATCGAGCCTGCTTCGGTAATTCCCTCTTCGAGAATCTGGCCATCTTTGGCTTCGTTGTAATAGAGCAAAGTCTCACGATCGACAGGCTCGTAGAGCTGGCCTTTTGGAGAATAGATGCCGATCTGGCGAAATAGCGAGTCCATGCCGAAGGTGCGAGCTTCATCCGGGATGATCGGCACGATGCGCTTACCGATTTCCTCGTGGCGTAGCAATTTGGCCAGCAGGCGTACCGTTGCCATGGTGGTCGAGATCGGATGACCGCCCGAGCCTTTCAAAAATTCGGCGTAACTATTTTCATCCGGCACATTGAGCGGCTTGGCCCGAACTCTTCGTTCCGGTACGAACCCGCCGAGTTGCCGGCGCCGCTCCAACAGATACTGGGTTTCGCGGCTCTCGAGCGGTGGCCGATAGAATGGCGTTTCGACGACTTCCTCGTCGGGCAATGGAATGTCGAACCGAGTTCGGAATTCGCGCAGCTCGCGTTCGTTTAGCTTTTTCTGCTGGTGCGTGATATTGCGCCCTTCGCCTGCTTCGCCCAAGCCGTAACCCTTGACCGTTTTGGCCAGGATCACTGTCGGCGATCCCTTGTGCTCGACGGCACGCTTGTACGCTGCAAAAACCTTCGCCGGATCATGGCCACCCCGAAGCAGTTTGTGGATCTGCTCGTCGGTCATATGGTTGACCATTTCCAGAAGCTCTGGGTATTTGCCAAAAAAATGCTTCCGGGTATAGCTTCCCGGCTCAACCGAATACTTTTGATAATCTCCGTCGACCGCTTCCTCCATGCGCTTGAGTAACAATCCCTTGTCGTCAGCTTCTAGCAGCGCATCCCAGTCGGAGCCCCAGATCACCTTGATGACGTTCCAGCCGGCACCGCGAAACAGCGATTCCAGTTCCTGAATAATTTTCCCGTTGCCGCGTACGGGACCGTCCAAACGCTGTAAATTGCAGTTGACGATCCAGATGAGATTGTCGAGATTTTCACGCGCGGCGAGAGTCAAAGCTCCGGAAGACTCGGGCTCATCCATTTCTCCATCGCCCGCGAAACACCAGACGCGCGGCTCGGAGCCACTCAGTAACCCGCGACTTTGCAGGTAGCGCAAAAAGCGAGCCTGATAAATGGACATGATCGGCGCGAGTCCCATCGAAACCGAGGGAAATTGCCAAAAATCGGGCATCAAGTAGGGATGCGGGTAGGATGAGACGCCACCGACTGCCGAGAGCTCCTGGCGAAAATGGTGCAGCTTGGGCGCGTTGATGCGCCATTCCACATAGGCACGAGCATACGCCCCGGGTGATGCATGGCCTTGAAAGTAAATCATGTCCGCATGATGATCGCCGTCACCGCCGCGGAAAAAATGGTTCAGGCCCACTTCATAAAGCGTGGCCGAAGAAGCATAGGTGGAAATGTGGCCGCCAATGTCTGGATGAAGACGATTGGCTTTGACAACCATCGCCATGGCGTTCCAACGGACGTAGCTCTTGATGCGCCGCTCGATTTCCCGGTCACCCGGATAGCGCGGCTCGTTCTGCCGCGCAATCGTGTTGATGTAAGGAGTGCTAACCGTGCGCGGAATTGCCACTCCCGAGTCGCGGAGGCGTTCGGTAAGTTCGTCCAGGAGTAGGCTTGCTTGACCCGATTGCTCGTTTTTGAGAATCAATTCGAGAATATGCTCGAGCGAAGCAACCCACTTGTGCCGATCGTTTTTGCTGCCCCTTCCGTTGGGCTGCTCGTTATCGACCGGCATCGAAATATCAGAACTGGTCTTGTTTTCTGTTTTCATCGATACCATTTTAGCAGACAACAAAATCCGGATAAAATCAACCGAACAAATTGAAATACCTTGACTTCGCGTTCGCTAAGCCGGCGCATGATCTTGCCTGTGACGAAGCGCTGCTCGAACTGGTTGAAACAGGACAGGTGGAAGATGAAATATTACGTCTTTGGGAACCGGCGCAGTACTTTGCCGTGCTCGGTCATGCGAACTCAATCCGCGCCGAAGTGAATTTTTCCACCTGTGAAAAGGATCGCCTCCCGGTTCTGCGGCGGATGAGCGGCGGCGGCGCCGTGCTGCAGGGACCCGGCTGCTTGAATTACTCGCTGGTTTTAATTGGCGCGCTCCATCGCTTCAGAACCGTCAGAGAAGGTTTTCGCTACGTGCTGGAACGCCACAGAAACGTCATCCAAGGATTGACCGGAGTCGAAGTCGCTCTCGAAGGCATCAGCGATTTGGCGATCGGAGCACGCAAATTCTCAGGTAACGCGCAGTACCGCAAATCGCGTGCGCTTCTGATTCACGGCACTTTTCTCCTCGACTTTGATTTGTCCTTGATCGGTCGCTATTTGGCGGTGCCTGGCAAACAGCCTGCGTATCGACAGAATCGCTCACACCTGGAATTTCTCACAACGCTTGCGGTGCGCTCAGCAGAGTTGCGCGAAGGCTTAAAGGAAAGTTGGAGCGCCGCTAAAGCCTTGGATCAAATTCCCGGTGCTCGGATCGATCGGCTCGTAGAAGAGCGCTATGGACGAAGTGAATGGTCGGAAAAATTCTGACCTGCGGTTAATGCAACGATAAGCGGCTCAATACAAAAATGATCACGCGGGGCAGGATTGCGATCGCTCTTTGCAGTATTTTGTTCTTCGGCTGTGCCGCGCATAGATGGACGAGGCCGGACACGGCTGAGGAAGATATGCGCCGCGATCTTGAGCAATGTCGCCGCGATCGGGAGGCGGTCGCGGGCGAGTCTTTCTTCGTCGAGCGCTGCATGTTCTCAAAGGGCTATACCGAAGATTGAACCCCGGGCGCCATAAAGCGCGCGCGGCGTACTGAAGAAAAGCGACATGGTGCGGTGGCAAAACTTGGAGCGCAATCCTGACTAGACGTCAATGTCGGACGGGAACGGTTGCGGGCAATGCGGAAGGCAAAACAAGATTAGTATTATTCTCGCCCCGCTCGCGTGCGCTTGGCCATGTGGCGATCATGCATAACGATCAACACGGCCCCGATGCCGAAGTAAACAAACCCGATCGCTGCCAAAAATCCCGCCAATTTAATATCTTCGGGCTTGAATACGTACAGCGCCGTTCCTATTGTCAGCAGGCAAAGGCTTGCGAGTATCCAGCCCGAAGCGGTCTCATTTCTCATCGTGCGCGCAACCCTCACTCTGCCATGAAAACAAGATTATCCAGCGAGAATACCCGCTTCAAGATGAAAGCGTTTAATTGCGCGAGGCGCTGCTCAACATTTGTTTGATGCCGACGTGCTGAAAATTATGCTTGGCGGTGAGCGCTGGGGTTTGGTCGCTAGAGCATCCGATAATTTCTGATGGAAAAGAACAGTGCTAGGAATAC
>JBIOXP010000111.1:0-12953 GCA_044869705.1 Binatia bacterium
GAGGGGGCGGTGAACGCCAAGACGGTGACCTACGACTTCGAGCGGCTCATGCCGGGCTCGAAGCTGGTCAGTTGCTCGGGCTTCGGCGAGGCGATCATTACCAATATGCAATAACCGCCGGCCTTCAGCTGTCAGTTTTCAGGTGGTAAGCTGTTCGAGTAGCGGGGAAAATAATGGCTAGGAAGAAAATCGCACTGATCGGTGCAGGCAACATCGGCGGGTCCATGGCGCATCTGGCGCTGCTTAAAGGACTCGGTGATGTGGTCATGTTCGATGTCATTGAGGGATTGCCTCAGGGGAAGGCACTCGACCTGTCGCACGCCGGTCCCGTAGAAGGCTTCGACGGCGACGTCATCGGGACAAACAAGTATGACGATATTGCGGGTGCCGACGTTTGCATCGTTACTGCAGGCATAGCACGCAAGCCGGGAATGAGCCGAGATGATTTGCTCGGCACCAATGCCAAGATCCTGACTTCAGTGGCCGACGGCATTAAAAAACATGCGCCGGATTCGTTTGTCATCGTGATCACCAACCCGCTTGACGCGATGGTGACATTGATGCAGCGCTCGTTGGGGTTTCCAAAAAACCGTGTCGTCGGTCAATCGGGAATCTTGGATTCTTCGCGCTATCGATCGTTTGTCGCGAAGGAACTGAACGTTTCCGTGAAGAGTGTTCAAGCCATGGTTTTGGGCGGCCACGGCGATGATATGGTGCCTGTCCGCAGCTCTTGTTTGGTCGGCGGCGTCCCCGTGGAGAAGCTCATTGCGGCCAAGCGCCTCGACGAAATTGAGGCTCGCGTACGCAACGCGGGCGGCGAAGTGGTGGCCTTGTTAAAAACTGGCTCGGCCTATTTCTCGCCAGCCTCCGCGGCGATTCAGATGACCGAAGCTTATCTTTTCGATAAGAAAGAAATCCTTCCCTGTGCGGCATTACTGGAGGGCGAATACGGCGTTAGCGGCTATTACTTCTGTGTGCCGGTGATCATCGGCGCCGGTGGAGTCGAGAAAATCATCGATCTCAATCTGAATTCCGCCGACAAGAAGGCCTTCGATGAATCGCTCAACCATGTGAAGGACATCGTCCAGGCGATGAATCGTGTGTTGGGCGTTCCGTAGCGCAGTAAAATTTCCAATCGCCTGAGACCCTGAGACTTATCGTTAAGTCTCGGGGTCTCGCTTTTTCCAATCCGAAAGCGATGAACATCCACGAGTTTCAAGCAAAAGAAATCCTCAAACGCTTCGGAGTAGCGGTACCGCGAGGATTGGTCGCGACGACGGCCGAGGAGGCGAAAGCCGCGGCACAGCAGCTTGGCGGAGGAGTGACCGTCGTCAAGGCGCAAATTCACGCGGGTGGGCGCGGTAAAGGTGGCGGTGTAAAGGTGGTCAAGAGCCCCGAAGAAGCGGCGGAGAAGGCGCGCCAGCTATTGGGCAAAAACCTCGTGACGCACCAAACCGGCCCGCAAGGCCGACAAGTCCGCCGCGTTTTGGTCGAACAGGGCCTGAACATCGAGCGCGAGCTCTATCTGGCGATCGTCTTGGATCGTCAGCAATCTCGAGTGACGGTGATTTGCTCATCGGAAGGCGGGGTCGAAATCGAGGAAGTCGCCGCGAAAACGCCGGAGAAAATTTTGAAGGAAACTATTGATCCGGTGATCGGGCTGGCGGCTTTTCAATGCCGGCGTTTGGCGTTGGGCTTACGCATTCCGCCGGAGCTGATGGGCAAAACGGCGGCGGTAATGCAGGGTCTTTACCGTGCGTTCGAGGACACCGATGCTTCCCTGGCCGAAATTAATCCGCTGATCATTACGAAGGACGCCCGGATCATGGCGCTGGATGCCAAAATGGATTTCGACAGCAACGCTTTTTTCCGGCAAAAGGAAATCGTCGCGCTGCGCGATCTCGATGAAGAAGATCCGCGCGAAGTGGAGGCGAGCAAGTACGATCTCTCCTATATTTCGTTGGACGGCAATATCGCCTGTATGGTCAATGGTGCCGGCTTGGCCATGGCGACCATGGATATCATCAAGCACTACGGCGGCGAGCCGGCCAATTTTCTGGACGTGGGTGGCGGCGCTGATCAGGAAAAGGTCGCGCAAGCTTTCAGGATTCTACTGGCCGATTCTCGAGTGCGCGGCGTGTTGATCAATATTTTCGGCGGCATCATGCGCTGCGATGTTCTAGCGCAAGGCGTGGTCGATGCCGCGCGCGAGTTGAACGTCGCGGTTCCCCTGGTCGTGCGTATGCAGGGAACGAATGTAGAAGAGGGAAGACAGATCCTCGCAAGATCCGGACTAACGATCATTTCCGCCGACACCATGGCGGAAGCAGCGGAGAAAATCGTCAAGGCAGTCCAGTAATTTCCGATTTTGGATTTTAGATTCGTGGGTTTCGTCTTCTTCCTTAATCTAAAATCGAAAATCCAAAATCTAAATCGAAAATAGGACAATGTCGATTTTGATCAATAAGAATACGCGCGTTTTAACGCAGGGAATCACCGGCGCTACCGGGCAGTTTCATACGCGCGCGTGCAAAGAGTATGGCACACAGATGGTGGCGGGCGTAACGCCCGGCAAAGGCGGCGCCTCATTCGAAGGAATTCCGATCTTCGACACCGTTGCGCGCGCGGTCAAGGAAACCGGCGCCAATGCCACTGTCATCTATGTGCCTCCCCCGTTTGCCGCCGATGCGATTTTGGAAGCTCTTGATGCCGATATTGCCTTGGTCATTTGCATCACGGAAGGCGTCCCGGTGCGCGACATGGTGAAGGTGAAGCGCTATCTCGAAGGGCGACAATCTCGGCTCCTGGGCCCCAACTGTCCGGGGATGATAACGCCTGGCGAATGCAAGATCGGCATCATGCCTGGTCACATTCACAAACCGGGGAGTATTGGCGTCGTTTCGCGCAGCGGGACCTTGACCTATGAGGCCGTGGATCAACTGACGCGCCTGGGAATGGGTCAGTCGACCTGCGTCGGAATTGGTGGCGATCCGGTGCACGGATTGGAATTTGTCGATGTCTTGAAAATGTTCAATGACGATCCGCAAACGACCGGCGTCGTCATGATCGGCGAGATCGGCGGTAGCGCCGAGGAAGAAGCGGCCGGCTGGATCAAGGCGAACATGAAAAAGCCCGTGACGGGATTTATTGCGGGACAAACCGCGCCGCCAGGAAAGAGAATGGGCCATGCGGGTGCGATCATTTCGGGCGGAAAAGGGACTGCAAGAGAGAAAATCGCGGCTATGACCGCGGCCGGCATTCGCATGGCGTCTTCGCCCGCGGCGATTGGAAGCACGATGCAGGAGGCGATAGCAGGCCAATGAGCGTCGAACGAACACTATCGATTATCAAACCGGACGCGGTGAGCAGAAATCTGATCGGGGAAATTCTACGCCGGTTCGAAGCGGCCGGTCTCAGAATCGCCGCGGCAAAACTCGTCCGGTTGACGCCCGAACGCGCCGAGGCTTTCTACGCGGTGCACAGGCAACGACCTTTTTTTACGAGCTTGTGCGCTTATATCTCTTCGGGGCCGATCTTCGTTTCCATTCTCGAGGGTGACAGCGCGATCGCGAAGAATCGCGAGATTATGGGCGCCACGGATCCCGCAAAGGCGGCGCCCGGAACAATCCGTAAGGATTTCGGTAAGGATGTGGAACAGAACGCGGTGCATGGCTCGGACGGGCCGGAGACCGCAGCGAGCGAGATCGCCTTCTTCTTCAGGCCGGACGAAACCGTTTGATCTTGCCCGCGCCGGTATCTCGATGGCGACAAAACGTCAATGAGGGATTTGTTTGGGAACCCTCGTCTCTGCCCAATAGCGAGCGATTACACCGCGTCGCCTCTCTATCTCGCGACGCTTTAGCGCAAATTGTTTTATGAAACCCAACATCGCGGATCTGAGTTCAAAGGAACTGTCCCGCTTCCTCGCCGAGCACAACCATCCGACTTATCGCGTCAAGCAGATCTGGCAGTGGCTGTTCCAGAAACGGGCGACGAGCTTTGCGGAAATGACCAATCTATCGCGGGAGTTGCGCGAGAAATTGGCTGAGCATTTCGTTATCGGTCGGTTGCGGATTTTGCGCCGCGCCGAGTCGCGCGATGGTACGGTGAAGTTCTTGTTCGGCTTGGCGGACGGCGAGAGCATCGAAAGCGTTTTGATTCCGGAGCCGACCCGGTTGACGCTTTGCATCTCAACGCAAGCCGGCTGCGCGTTTGGCTGCGCTTTTTGCGCCACGGCGCTGCTCGGTCTCAAGCGAAACCTCACCTGCAGCGAGATCGTCGATCAGATCCTGGAAGTGAGCCGCACGTTAACGGAGAAGCGGCGCATCACCCACGTCGTGCTGATGGGAATGGGCGAGCCTCTGGCCAATTACGATCACACATTGCGCGCCTTGCAGGTTATCACCGATAGCGAATGGGGCGTCGGGATTTCGCCGCGACGGGTGACGCTCTCAACCGTCGGCTTGGTACCGCAAATCGAAAAACTCATGGCCGAGAGCAAAATCAATCTCGCGATCTCACTGCACGCGCCCACCAACGAGGTCCGCGGTCAATTGATGCCCGTAAACCGCAAGTATTCGCTCGCGCAACTGATCGATTGCTGCCGTTCACTACCGATCCCGCGGCGCAAGCGCATCACCTTCGAATATGTCTTGTTGCACGGCGTCAACGATTCCGAGCAAGACGCCCGCGAGCTGGCCAAATTGCTCCATGGCATTCCCAGCAAAGTCAACGTGATTCCTTTTAACCCGCATCGTGGCAGCGAGTTTTTCCGACCGACGAACGAAAGCATGGCGCGTTTCCAGAAAGTTTTGCACGACCTGGGCGTGCAGATCAACGTGCGCCGCCCGCGCGGTGACGATATTCAAGCGGCTTGCGGCCAGTTGCAGGGCGAAGAGGCGGGGCGGGAGGGAAGCGGCAAGCGGCGCGCCGAGGCGATTGTTTCATGAAACCTGCGGCCATTGGCGTGATCGGCGGCAGCGGGCTTTACCAAATGCCGGAGCTCGCGGGAGTGCGCGAGGTGGAGGTCAAAACTCCGTTCGGCAAGACTTCGGACCCGCTCATTCGAGGCCGGCTGGGCCGTGTCGATCTGATATTTCTGCCGCGCCACGGCAAAGGCCATCGCTGGTTACCGACGGAGATCAACTTTCGCGCCAACATCTTCGCCCTGAAAAAATTAGGCGTCGAACGGATTATCTCGGTCAGCGCCGTCGGAAGCTTGCGCGAGGAGATTGCGCCGGGCCATTTGGTGGTGCCGGATCAGTTTGTCGATCGGACGAGTCAACGTCCAAGCACCTTTTTCGGCCGGGGGGTGGTCGCCCATGTGAGCCTGGCGAACCCATTTTGCGGTGAGTTATCGAAAGTGCTCGTGACGGCGGCGCGCCAAGAAGGCGCCCACGTTCACTCGGGTGGCACCTATCTCTGCATGGAAGGACCGCAATTTTCCACCCGCGCAGAATCGCATCTTTATCGCGCCTGGGGCGCGCACGTGATCGGCATGACGAATCTCCAGGAAGCCAAGCTCGCCCGCGAGGCGGAAATTTGCTTCGGCACGCTGGCGCTCGCCACCGATTATGACTGCTGGAATGACCAAGCCGGCGATGTTGAAATCGAGCATGTTCTGACGGTACTTAAACAAAATGTCGCTCTGGCGCAGCGCACGATCGCGCGCGCCGCAGCCGAATTGTCGGCGCCGCGCGCTTGCGGCTGTGCTTCCGCATTGAAGGACGCGATCATTACCGAGCGCGCGCGAATTCCGAAAAAAATTCGCGCCGAGCTGGAGCCGATCATCGGGAAATATTTATGAGTGTTCTGGTCGTCGGTACCGTGGCTTTCGATTCGATCGAGACGCCGTTCGGCTCGGCCGAGCGTATCCTCGGCGGCTCGGCTTCTTACTTCGCCTTGGGCGCGAGCTTTTTCGCGCCGGTCCGCGTCGTCGGCGTCATCGGCGAGGATTTTCCTCAAGACTACATCGATGTTTTTAATCAGCGTCAGATCGATCTCGAAGGACTGCAGCGCGACAGAGGCGACACCTTTCACTGGCGCGGGCGCTATCATGAGGATATCAATCTGCGCGACACGCTGGAGCTTCATTTGAACGTTCTAGCCGGTTTCGAACCCAAATTGCCGCAAGGCTACCGCGACGCCGATTACGTATTTCTCGGCAACATCGACCCGGTGATGCAGTTGGAAGTGTTGCGCCAGCTCCGCACCATGAAGCTCGTCGTGTGCGATACGATGGATCACTGGATTCGTGAAAGCCAGGAAGACTTGAAGAAGGTGCTTCAGCGTATCGAGATCCTGGTGATCAATGATTCGGAAGCGCGGCTTTTGAGCGGTTATGACAATATCGTCAAGGCGGCACGGGCGATTCTCAAGATGGGACCGAAAATGGTTCTGATTAAAAGGGGTGAATACGGCGTGCTGCAGTTTTCCGATTCATCGGTCTTCGCCACGCCGGCCTACCCACTGGAAGAAGTTTTCGATCCCACGGGCGCGGGGGATTCCTTTGCCGGCGGCTTTGTGGGGCATCTGGCCCGATCCGGCGATCAAAGCCAAGGCGGACTCCGGCGCGCGATTGTCTACGGTTCAGTGGTGGCATCGTTCACCGTCGAGGATTTTGGTGTCAAGCGCTTGACGGATGTCTCGCTTGCCGAAATCGAGGAACGCTACCAGCGGTTTGTCGATCTCACCGATTTTCATTCCTGATCCGATGGAGCTTTCGGTCGTCATCCCGGTCTACAACGAGGAGGAAAGCATCGAGCCGCTCATGCGCGAGGTCGCGTCTGTTTTAAATCCGCTGGGCAAATCTTACGAGATCGTCGCAGTGGATGACGGCAGTCAAGACGGCACCTTTTCGGCATTGCGCAAAATCCTCTGCGTGCTGCCGACGGTCAAAACGGTTAGGCTCAAGCGCAACTTTGGGCAGACTGCCGCGCTGGCCGCAGGCTTGGCGTACGCCGACGGTGATATCATCGTCTTGATGGATGGCGATGGACAGAACGATCCCGCCGACATTCCGGCTTTGGTCGGAATGCTGGAGGAAGGCAATGACTTGGTCGCCGGCTGGCGTTATAATCGGTGCGACCCTTTTTTCAGCCGCCGGTTACCTTCTATGCTAGCTAACTGTCTGATATCTTGGATCACCAGCGTGAAGCTGCACGATTACGGGTGCACGCTTAAAGCTATGCGCAAGGAAGTCGCCAAAAACCTGCGACTTTATGGTGAAATGCATCGATTCATACCAGCTATCGCGTATGAACGCGGAGCAAGGATTGCCGAGATCAAAGTCAATCACCGCCCACGGCTCGCGGGCAAGTCGAAGTACGGCATTAGCCGTACTTTGCGCGTGATCCTAGATCTTTTGACGGTCAAATTCCTCTCGAGTTATTCAACTCGTCCGGCGCACGTGTTCGGTCCGCTGGGCGTGGTGAGCGGCCTGACCGGGTTTGCGTTCGCGCTTTACCTGACGGTGCAAAAACTCGTCTACCATCTCGAAATCGGCAATCGTCCGCTGCTTTTGCTCGCGATCCTGCTAATTTTTATCGGATTTCAATTCGTCACCATGGGTCTCTTGGGCGAGATGCTGGCGCGCACGTATCATGAATCGCAAGACCGCCCGGTTTACGTGGTCGGTGAGGTGTTGCAGTCGAGGAGACGACTATGAATCTGGCGGTGATCGGAACGGGGTACGTGGGGCTGGTTGCCGGAACCTGTTTCGCCGAGACCGGAAATGACGTGGTGTGCGTCGATATCGATGAGGAAAAGATCGCGACGCTGAACTCCGGCAAGGTGCCGATCTATGAGCCAGGTCTCGAAGAAATGGTTCGCCGCAACGCCGAGGATCAGCGCCTGAGTTTCACCACCGACTTGGCCAGCGCGGTGAAAAAGTCAGAAATCGTTTTTATTGCCGTGGGCACGCCGCAGAGTTCCACGGGTCATGCCAATTTGAGCTACGTCGAGGCCACGGCGCGGGGCATTGGGAAAGCGATGAACGGATTCAAAACCATCGTTACCAAAAGCACTGTTCCAGTCGGCACAGCGGATCTGATCAAATGCTGGCTCAGCGAAGAGACCCGGCAGCCTTTTGCCGTCGCCTCCAATCCGGAGTTCATGAAGGAAGGCGCCGCCGTGGAAGACTTCATGAAACCCGATCGCGTGGTTTTGGGGAGCGATAATGCGGACGCTTTGGAGAAACTGAAGGAGCTTTACGAGCCATTTTTGCGTACCGGCAATCCGATTCTCGTGATGGACAGCAGAAGCGCGGAGATGAGTAAATATGCCGCCAATGCGATGTTGGCGACCAAGATTTCGTTTATCAATGAGATCGCTTGCCTGTGCGAAGAGATGCGCGCCAACGTAAGCGAAGTACGGCGCGCCATCAGCTTGGATCGACGCATCGGGCCGCATTTCATTTTTCCTGGTGTCGGTTACGGCGGCTCGTGTTTTCCCAAAGATATTCGCGCCATGATCAGCATGGCTGGGGATAGGCGCGCCATGCCGCTGCTCACCGCCGTCGAAGAAGTGAACGAGCGACAGAAGCGGCTGCTGTTCGATAAAGTCAAAAGACATTTTGGCGATGACCTGTCGCGCTTGACGTTTGCGATTTGGGGACTCGCTTTCAAGCCGCGCACTGACGATATGCGCGACGCTCCTTCGATCGTCGTCATCAAAGCGCTGTTGGACGCCGGCTCGCGGGTGCAGGCATTCGACCCTGAGGCGATGGAAGAGGCGAGGAAAATTTTCGGCGACCGAATCCAGTACACGCATCGAAACTATGACGCGCTGCATGGTGCCGCAGCGCTGTTGATTCTCACCGAATGGAACGAATTTCGCCGGCCGGATTTTGCCCGCATGAAAGGACTGCTCAAGGAGGCGGTGATTTTCGACGGTCGGAATATTTTCGATCCGGCGGACCTGCGCAAGCTCGGTTTCACCTACTACTCGATAGGACGAAACGATGGCTAGATATCTGGTGACGGGCGGTGCCGGTTTTATCGGCTCGCACCTATGCGAGAGCTTCCTCAATCGCGGCCATGAGGTGCTCTGCATGGACAATTATTCAACCGGCGCGAAGCAAAACATCGGGGCATTTCTCAAGAACCCGCGTTTTCGGTTCATTGATCATAATGTGAGCCGCTATATCGAAGTACCGGAACCGCTCGATTATATTTTACATTTTGCTTCGCCGGCGAGTCCGGTCGATTACCTTGAATTGCCAATCCCCACGCTCAAGGTGGGAGCGTTGGGGACCCACAATACGCTCGGCCTGGCGAAGGCGAAGAACGCGGTTTACCTGCTGGCGTCAACATCCGAAGTTTACGGCGATCCATTGGTTCGCCCGCAGAGTGAAGAATACTGGGGTAATGTGAATCCGATCGGACCGCGCAGCGTTTACGACGAGGCGAAGCGTTTCGCCGAAGCCATGACGATGGCCTATCACCGCTTTCACGGATTGAACACGCGGATTGTGCGCATCTTCAACACCTATGGGCCGCGCATGCGCTTGCATGACGGCCGGGTCGTGCCTAACTTTATCATGCAGGCCCTCAAAGGCGAGCCGTTGACGGTTTACGGGCGGGGCGAGCAGACGCGCAGTTTTCAGTATGTCGACGATCTCGTCGCCGGCCTGAACAAGCTTATCGAAAGCGATCATCATCTGCCCGTGAACATCGGCAATCCCCACGAGATGACCGTTTTGCAATTCGCCAAAAAAATCATTGAGCTTACCGGATCGAAAAGCGCGATTATCTACAAGCCGCTGCCCGAGGATGATCCGCAGGTGCGCCAGCCAGACATCGGCAAGGCAAAAAAAATTCTCGGCTGGGAGCCCAAAGTGCAACTCGAAGAAGGCCTGCTGAAAACCATCGAGTATTTTCGCGCCCGGCTGCAGGAACAAACAGCGTGAGAATCATCGTCACGGGCGGCGCGGGGTTTATCGGTTCGCACATCGTGGATGCCTATCTGGCGCGCGGTCACGAGGTGCATATCTTCGATGATCTTTCCACCGGACAGCAGGCGAATCTCAATCCCAAAGCAACTCTGCACCAGATCGACATTGCGGATCGCGGCGCGGCGAAACGGCTCGAAGAGATCAAACCGGAAATTCTCTGCCATCATGCGGCGCAAATGGACGTGCGTCATTCCGTGGCGGATCCGACGTTCGATGCCCGCGTGAATATTCTCGGCTTCATCAATCTGCTCGAAGCGGGCAAAAACTCCGGTTTGAAAAAAGTCATTTTCGCTTCTTCGGGTGGAGCGGTGTACGGCGAGCAGGAAACGTTTCCGGCCACGGAGGACCACAGCACTCGCCCAGCGAGCCCTTACGGCGTGAGCAAGCGCTCAGGCGAGCTGTATCTTTCGTATTACTATCAGGCTTTTGGTTTGCCTTACACGGCGCTCCGCTATGCCAACGTCTACGGCCCCCGACAATCCACGCGAGGCGAGGCGGGAGTGGTGGCGATTTTTCTTTCGCTGCTGTTGCAAGGCAAGACACCGGTCATCAACGGGGACGGAAGACAGACTCGAGATTATGTCTACGTCGATGACGTGGTGGCCGCCAATGTCGCCGCATTGGATGCGCGATTTGTCGGCGAGCTCAATATCGGGACCGGTCTCGAAACTGACGTGCTCGAGATTTTTCGTCAACTGCGTGAAGCCTCGGGGAGCAAAACCGAGGCTCAACATGGGCCCGCCAAACCCGGCGAGCAACGCCGGAGCTGTATCGATGCGCGACGTGCTGCGGAGGCGCTCGGCTGGCGTCCTAGAATAAAGCTCAGCGAAGGGCTGCAACGCACCGCTCACTGGTATCGAAATAGCCTCACGTAATGACTCAGGATCAGATTCGAAATTTCTCCATCATTGCGCACATCGATCACGGCAAATCGACCCTGGCTGACCGTTTGCTCGAGTTCACCGGGGCGGTGAGCGCGCGAGAAAAAACCGAGCAGATTCTCGATAGTATGGACCTCGAGCGAGAGCGCGGCATCACCATCAAAGCGAGTCCGGTTTGCCTGCGCTATCGCGCGAAGAACGGCAAAGAATACAAGCTCAATCTGATCGATACCCCCGGACACGTCGACTTCACCTACGAAGTCTCGCGCAGCCTGGCGGCGTGCGAAGGCGCCTTACTCGTCGTGGATGCCGCGCAGGGCGTCGAGGCCCAGACCGTGGCGAATGTCCACATGGCCCTCGATCACAATTTGGAAATTCTTCCGGTCATCAATAAGATCGATCTGCCGAGCGCCGATCCTGAGCGCGTCAAAGCGGATATTGAGGATGTCATCGGGATCGATGCGTCGAGCGCCGTTCTGGCGAGCGCGAAGGAGGGGATCGGGACAGAAGAAATTCTCGAGGGTATTGTGCGGCAGTTCCCATCGCCCAAGGGCGACCCTGCTGCCCCGCTCAGAGCTCTAATTGTCGACAGCTGGTTCGATCCGTATCACGGCGCCGTGGTGATGACACGGATTTTCGACGGTAGTGTCCAAAAGGGCACGAAAATACGAATGATGTGGAGCGGGCGCGCTTTCGAAGTTCTACGGCTGGGGGTTTTGTCTCCGGGGCCGGTCGAAGTTGGGGAACTCAACGCGGGCGAGGTCGGTTTTATGATGGCCGGCATCAAGGAAGTCGCCGAAACCCAAATTGGCGACACGATCACCACAGACGAGCGGCCTGCGCGTGAACCGCTGCCCGGTTTCAAACCGCTGAAACCGATGGTATTCAGCGGTCTTTACCCGACCGACTCTGGACAATATCAAGCGTTGCGCGATGCTTTAGAGAAGCTCCGATTGAACGATTCATCGTTCACCTACGAGCCGGAGACATCCCAAGCGTTGGGTTTTGGCTTTCGCTGCGGTTTTCTCGGTTTGCTGCATATGGATATCGTGCGCGAGCGGCTCGAGCGCGAGTTCAGTCTCAGTCTGATCACCACGGCGGCGACAGTAATTTACCGGGTAATCACGACGGCCGGAGCCACGCTCATGATCGATAATCCGGTCAAGCTGCCCAACGAGTCGGAGATCGATCATATCGAAGAGCCGGTGATTCAGGCGACGGTTCATCTGCCGCAGGAGTTTCTTGGCGGTGTTTTGAAGCTGTGTGAGGAGAAGCGCGGCACGCAAAAAGAGATCCGCTACTTGGGGCCAAAGCGGGTGATGCTGGTCTATGAGTTGCCTTTGAACGAAATTGTCGTAGATTTCTATGATAGGCTTAAGTCGGTGAGTCGCGGTTACGCGTCGATGGATTACGAGTTGGCGGGTTACCGCGCCGCGGATTTGGTCAAGCTCGACGTCCGCATCAACGGCGATGTGGTCGATGCGATGTCGATGATCGTGCATCGCGAAAAAGCCTACTATCGCGGGCGCGATCTGGTCCAAAAAATGCGCGAGCTTATTCCCCGCCAGCTGTTCGAGGTCGTCATTCAAGCGGCGATCGGCAGCCGAGTCATTTCACGGGAATCGGTCAAGGCTCTTCGCAAGAATGTCACCGCGAAGTGTTATGGCGGCGATATTACGCGCAAGCGCAAACTGCTGGAGCGCCAAAAAGAGGGCAAGAAACGGATGAAACAGGTGGGTAAGGTCGAAATACCGCAAGAGGCGTTTCTTGCCGCGCTCAAAGTCTAGGGCGGGAGTTGTCAATGGCATCAGACAAGGCGAACAAGGTGAAAGATCAAACCTTAGTGGAGAACTCGACCACGGTGAAAGCAAAATCAACCTTCCGCGAATATGCGGAAGCCATCATCATGGCGCTGGTTTTAGCGCTGTTCATCAGGACCTTCATCGTGCAAGCGTTCAAAATCCCGTCCGGCTCGATGATCCCGACGTTAGAGATTGGCGATCATATTCTGGTCAATAAGCTATCCTATGGCGTGCGCATGCCGTTCCTCGAGCACTATCTGGTGCAGTACGCCAACGTGCAACGAGGCGATGTGGTGGTTTTTATCTATCCGGAAGACC
>JBIOXP010000112.1:0-6235 GCA_044869705.1 Binatia bacterium
GTCAGCAATCACTCCTTGGGTTTCCTGCGCGACGCGATCTTGCTCGCGGTTGGGAAGATTCCACCATCCGTCGATCACGCGCTCATAGACTCCGGGTTGGTTTTTGCGGAAACCTTTCACCTTTAGCAGCTCCGGTTGCGCTGGTTCGCCGTTTTTGTGCGGATAGAAATCGATCCAAAAAGTCGTCGTCGTAAAATCGTCGGTCGGCACGCGGAAGCGGATTACTTGGCGCGGTGATTCGCCGACTCGGGCGGCGGAATGACGCACATGGGACGGGAAAACATAATGCGAAATCCGCGGCTTCGCCACATCTTCGATCCATGTCGTCTCTTTGATGCCGAAGCGCGTCGGCTCCCATGTGATCCTCGGCCGTTTGAGCGCCATGTTGGGATAACCTGCGGCATGAAGCGCGATCGAGTGCGCGCCATCAGCGGAATTCTCGGCTCGCTGGAGCCAGTTACAATCCTCTATGTCTCCGCCGACGACGCGACAGCCGTCGTCTCTCACCAGGAGATCGTAGCTCGGTAGCAACGCTGCCGGTTCGGGACCGATGTACCCAAAGATCAGTCCGCCGGCATCTTGCGCGCGATACGCCGGATGCTTTACCCGGTCTTTGAACGTACTGCCGGCGGGCTCCGCCGGTTGTTCCAGACAATTGCCGTGAATGTCATACAGCCAACCATGATAGCAGCACCGGATACCGCGTTCTTCGATGCGCCCGTATTCGAGAGAAGTGCCTCGATGCGAACAATGAAGCGCCATGAGCCCGAGCCGTTCCGTTCCATCGCGGAACAGCACGAATTCTTCACCCAATAATTTTATCTTCAGTGGAGCACCCCTGGGCTTGGCATCCTGGCTGAATGCAACGGGCCACCAATAGCGGCGCAACATCTCCCCGGCCGGCGTACCGGCGCCCACCCGGGTTAAACGTTCATTTTCCTCGCGCGACAACATCGTTTTCCTCTCGCAATCGGATTGGACATTCTAGATTCACGGTTACTTTCGGCATGCGGCCGAAGTTGATTTGAGCTCATCTGCCCGGCCTCAAAAAGGATCGACCGATTCGGCGCTTGTTCAGTCCAGCAAATCCTCATGCGGAATCAAGCGAATCATCCGGTTCTTTGCCGGATCGCGAATCACTCCGAGCGGATCGCGTCCTTGGTTCACTGCCTCGATCGATTCTTTGTACAAGCGGCGCAAAAGAATCACACCACGATCGGTATAGGCCAGATGCTCCGTGGTTCGATCGTAAATCGGCCCCTGACTTTCTTGCGCGACGCGGTCTTGATCTCCTCGGGCAAACCAACCGATCGAATCGTCCCACTGGTAAACCCCGAACTGGCTCTCGACGAGGCCTGTCGCAGCTTCATCCTTCATGATCTTGGCCGCCGGCCGGCCGTCGACAATCGCGCCGAATTCCACAGTGAAATGCATCGTGTGCGTATCGTCGATCGGCACACGCCAGCGCATGACCTCACCCGCGCTGCTCGCCCGATGCTCGGTTGGATGCCCCTCTTCGACGTTACCGGTCTTGTTCATCGTCGGCATCACGAAGAAATTACAGTGTGCCCAGTTTTTACCGCCAACCCGGCGCCGATAGGTATTGAGAATCCCATGTTCGAAGGGCTGAGGATCGATCTCACCGTCGTACCATTGGGGGGTTTTTGCCGTCCGATGCAACCATTTCAAATGGTTTTGATCCACCGAATTTTCGATCATTTGAAAGAAATTGCAGTTGACCGTGCGCGCGCGACGCGCGCGTACGCCGTCTTCTCTGACCAGCACGTCGTAGTTTGGCAGCAGCGGTGCCGGATCTGGTCCCATATACACGAAGATCACGCCGCCCAACTCTCGAGTTCTATATGCTGGCTGCCGCACCCGTTCTTTGAACGTGCTCTCCGGCGGCTCACCAGGTGTTTCAAGAACTTTCCCCTGAACGTCATACAACCATCCATGGTAGCAACAGCGGAGCCCTCCATCCTCGATGTGACCGAATTCCAATGAGGTGCCACGGTGCATGCACCGCAACGCCAACACCCCGAATCGTCCCAGATCATCGCGGAATAAGGCGACATCTTCACCCAAAATTCTTCGCCGCAACGGTTTGCCGCCCAACTCCGCGGCAAACCCGATCGGATGCCAGTAGCGGCGCAACATCTCGCCCGCCGCCGTTCCCGGCCCGACCCGAGTCAACATTTCATTTTCTTCCTTGCTTAGCGCCATAAAATTCCTCTCGCAGAAAGCCGTATACTCAGCTAAGCGCCTCCTCGGGCTCAGAAATATCTGAGATCTTCTTTGAGTGTCAAGGCGATGGACGCTCTTTGAACTTTCTTCACTCGGTGTCCGCCGTATCTTTCACAACTGCGTGAATTTGCCATCGAGGAGAGCGACACTTCTCCTCAATAGACAAAACATTCATCGCGAAGAAAAGCTTTTAAATGTGATTGACAAACTCGAGAATCGGCGATTATCGTCCGTATGCTTTAATGACAAATCCACTATCGGCAAACGGGATCGCTGGACCTCGAACGCGCTCCGTTCTCGGCGATCTTACGAAGATCCTGCTTCTCGCCGGAATCTATTTCGGCGCCGGAAAGCTGGGCCTTTCTTGGGCTCACATCCACATCAGTGTTTCCGCCGTTTGGCCGCCGAGCGGGGTTGCCTTGGCGGCGCTCCTACTCTGGGGCTGCCGGTTATGGCCGGGAATCTTTGTCGGCGCGTTTCTCTTGAACTTCACGACGGAAGGGACGGTCGTGACCTCACTCGGCATCGCGACTGGAAATACTCTGGAAGCACTGTTTGCAGCATGGGCACTCAACACCTTCGCCAGCGGCGCCAAAGCGTTCGAGCGAGCGCGAAACACTTTCCGTTTCGTCGTCCTCGCACCATTGCTGAGCCCATGCGTAAGCGCCACCCTGGGAACTACAAGTCTCACCGTAAGCGGCTTCGCCCCGCCGGAGCAGTTCAGCGCGATTTGGCTGACGTGGTGGATCGGCGATGCGGTAGGCGAACTGCTTTTTGCTCCATTCATCATCATTTGGTTGACCCAACCGTATCCTCGAGCGAAACCGACGCGAGTGATCGAAGCCTCCGGGCTGCTGATCTTGCTCAGCGGCATCGGTCATTTTGTGTTTATGCGGGCAAATTCCTCAAGCCCCGAATATCTCGTGATGCTGCCCCTTTTATGGGCGGCTTTCCGCTTCGGACAGCGTGGCGCCGTGACTTCCGCATTGTTGATGTCGGTGATCGCACTGGCTGGAACGTTATACGGCGTCGGCCCATACGCCGAAGCTGATCCTAACGAATCCTTGCTGCATTTGCAGAGCTTCATGAGCACGCTCGAAATTGCTGCACTGGTGCTCGCATCCGTACTTTCTGAAGCAAAACGGGCGGAACAACGTCTCGAAGTACAAGAATCAATTAGCCGTGTTCTCGCCGAATCGCCTGCGATGAAAGAGGCGGCTCCGTTGATTATTGAAGTGCTCTGCCGGCGGGCTGGTTGGGATATTGGCGCCGTATGGATTCTGGATCGTTCCGCCAGCGAGCTTCAGTATGTCAACGTTTGGCACATACCCGGCTTGGAAGCACCCGAATTCGAGAGGGTCACCAGCCACGGTCGCATCAAGCGCGGCACCGGTTTACCTGGCCGAGTTTTGAACAGCGGCAAGGCGATCTGGATCAGCGATGTCACCATCGATGCGGAGTTTCGGCGCGCACCGCTTGCCGAGAAAGAAGGACTGCATGGGGCTTTCGCATTCCCCATCAAACTGGGTCAAGAGACTTTGGGCGTAGTGGAATGCTTCAGTCGTGAGGTGCGCGAGATCGACGATCATTTTTTGGAAATGGTGAGTGACATCGGAGCGCAACTTGGGCAGTTCATCCACCGCAAACGTGCCGAAGATGACTTGCGCGCGCAGCGACTGCAGCTTCGAGCCATTACGGACGTGACGCCGCTTCTGTTGACGCAATGCACTCGAGAGTTCACGTATGAGTTTGTCAACCGCGCTTATGCCGCCCTGCTGGGCACCACTCCGGAAGAAATCATCGGCAAATCCATTTGGGATGTGATCGGGACCGAAGGTTTGGAAACCATACGGCCTTATATTGAAATCACTTTGGGCGGCCGCACGGTGGAGTACGAAGCAGAGATTCCATTTGCGCGGATCGGGCCGCGTTTTTTGCGCGTGGTCGACACACCCGTAACCGATGATCAAGGGCACGTCCGCGGCTGGATCGCTTCCATGAGCGACATCACCGAACGCAAACGGACGGAAGATGAGATTGCCGCACTCAATCATCAACTCGCGCAACGTGAAGAGCATCTTCGGGCCGTGATAGAAACCGCCGTGGACGGCATCATTACCATAAATGAAGCCGAAACGATTACTACGGTGAATCCCGCGACGGAGCGCATTTTCGGCTATTCCGCGGCCGAGATGATCGGCCAAAACATGCGCAAGCTCATCCCGACCTCGTCTGCGCCCGGAGGAGATTCACTGGTCGCAAACGATTTGACCGGAGGAAAAAAGAACTTTATCGGCATGGCTGGCGAAGTCGAAGCCAAGCGCAAGGACGGTACGCCCTTTCCACTCGATCTAGCGGTGAGTGAGACTCGAATCGGCAATCATCGTCTCTTTATTGCGATTCTGCGTGACATTTCGGATCGCAAACGCGCCGGCGACCTCCTGCGCCAAGCGCGAGACGAGTTGGTGAAAGCCAACCAGGACCTGGAGCGGCGGGTGCGCGAGCGCACAGCCGATCTCGAGCAAGCCAATGCGGCTCTGCTCCGAACCATTGCGGGACAAAAGCGACTTGAAGAGCAGTTGCGCCAAGCACAAAAAATGGAAAGCATTGGCACACTCGCTGGTGGGATCGCTCACGATTTCAACAATATTCTGAACATTATTCGCGGTTACGCCACGCTGATCGGCCAGCAACCCTTGACCGCGGAGCAGCTGGAAGAAAGCTTGCGAGTCATCGATAAGGAAATCGATCGGGGCGCTTCGGTGGTGCGCCAACTCTTAACCGTTGCGCGCAAGTCCGACACGCATTTGGCGCCGACAAATATCAGCGACATCGTTCTCACCCTCAACGATCTCATCAAAACCTTTCCTAAAAATATCACCGTGTCGCTGAACCTCGACACCAGGCTAATGCCCGTCTTGGCAGATCGCAATCAAATGAGTCAGGTGCTGCTCAATATCTGCCTCAATGCCCGTGACGCAATGCCTGCGGGCGGCAACCTCACGATTCGGACGGAAAAAATTGATGCAGTGGAAATGCACGAGCGTCACGATATCGACGCCGCATCGGGAGCGTACGTCTGTATTACGATCGCCGATACAGGAACCGGGATCACAGAAGAAGTGCGTGCCCGGATGTTCGAGCCGTTCTACACGACCAAAGGAGTAAGCGAAGGAACCGGTCTCGGCCTGGCGATCGTTTACGGGATTGTCAAAGACCACAACGGCTTCATCGAGGCCGAAAGCCAACCTGGAAAAGGCACGACGTTTCGAGTTTACTTGCCCGTGCTGGAATCGCCAGAAACGCTCGTCGCAAGCGAACTTGAGAAGCGACGCGCTGTCTCTCCGAAGCTGGACCATCGACGCGGGACAATCCTCGTCGTCGAAGACGAAGAACCTCTCGTCCGGCTGCTGAACAAAGTTTTGCCCCGCGAGGGATATCAGGTTTTGGCCGCTACGGATGGAGAGCAAGGAATCGACGTCTATCAGGATCACAAATCAGAAATCGACATTGTGCTGTTGGATCTCGGGTTGCCGAAGATGACCGGAATGGATGTAATCCCGAAATTGAGGGAGCAAAATCCCGATGTCAACATCGTGATCGCGACCGGCTATCTCGAGCCGGAGGTGAAAGCCGAACTTCTCCGCGCCGGCGTCAGAGACTGCATCCATAAACCTTATCTGCTCAATGAGGTTTTGGAAAAATTGGGCGCGGTTCTGGAGGCTGCACGAAGTTGACAGTCGGCAATCGTCGGCGGCTGCCGTACTCTTTCGCTCTGCTCGGGTACTTGTTCGTCCCACGCTGAGCCATAGACAGCTGTCTCGAGTTTCCAATCACACTAGAACCCCACGCCGAAGAACCTTCAATCGTCGGCGGCTTTTCACAATCGATTCATGAACCCACTTTCATCGAGTTCCCGGACCAGCCGAGAGTCGATAAAATCCTCCGGCTTTGCCGTGCGCGCCTTCGGCTGCGCCTTTTCCACCGTCTT
>JBIOXP010000113.1:0-6594 GCA_044869705.1 Binatia bacterium
GGGAAAATTGAATGGCGAACCAAAATGGTGCGTACCGCCGTTCACATGATCGGGATTGGCGAGGTCCCAGAGATCTTTTTTGAGCGCATCGAACTGGGCGAAGATCGCTTCACCCGCATAAACGTGATTGCCTAAACCAAAAATCCCGGAACCCGAGGCAAATACGGAATACCACTGGGTCGTCTCCTTGACATCGTTCGAGGGGCCGAAGTTCTGCACGACGATTTTTTCCAACGCTTCGCGCGCCTGAGGAAAATCCTTCAGTAAGCCGTGCCAGTTCGCGTTCATGGCCAAAAAGAGCGGCTCATTGTAGAGCAATTGCGGCGTCCACTCCGTGGTATGGATCTTGGCGATCTCCGCCGCGACCACCAAACGAGCGGCTTCAAACAATTCATCGTCGGTGACATCACTGTAGCGGATGATGCGCGCTGGAGTAGCGGGATTTCGTAGACCGCAATCCGCGTCCGGCGTCGCAGCCGCGCGCTCGCGAAAGGCGTCCACGAAAAAATTATGCTCACGTGCGAAAACATTGTGAAACAAGCTCAGACCCACTGACCAGTTGTCGGGGAATGCCACGGACTCCTGTCCAGCCCATTGAGAATTCATCGGATCGGAGCTCAGGAGCAAAGGCAAATAGGCCTCTCCGGATGCGTCGTTGATCAGGAGAAACTTCGCCCGATCGCGCGGATCGCGTTTCACCCGCCTTCGCGAATTCTCGTCAAAGCCGTAGAGCTGCGAAGCGTCCCACCACGCGGTGTTTTTGTTTGCCGTCGCTTTGGGCGCGCGGCTGAAATATTCCTGACCGGCATAGTCGAACGTCCACGGCCGCGTCTCGATACCGATGAGCGCTTTGTCGATTCGGTCTTCCGGGCGGCAGTTCAGTTGTTGGACCCGCTCTGGCGTCAACGATTTTTCAATGCCGGATTCCATCTCGCTCGCGCAACCCATAGGCATGAGCTCTGCGCCATTGCTGCCCTCTGCAAGATGAGAAAACCAGTCATGGGTCATAAACTGCACCCAAAACGCTGCCAGGACGTTCAGAAAAGGCGCTTTTTTGTACTCGCAATTGGCTTCCGGCGAACGGCCCGCCAAGCCCTGCCCGTTGTTACACTTTTCCGGCGTCGACTGGGCCCGTGTCAGTAATTTGCGGCTAATCACCTGCGGATCGGGCTTGAGTAATCCGAGACGATCGCCGTGTCGGTTCTTTACAAGAAGATTATTCCCCGACTCAGGAAAAGTAGTATCGAATTCCACATTGCGCGCGAACATTTGGCCGGTCGACCCCATCAATGGATTTTTGATATCGTTGCAAATCCCGGTAAGCGCCCGTGCCCGGATTAGCTCGCCGTGGCAAAGTTGCGGGCCGGGGCCGCCGACCGCTGCATAAAATGGATGATTCCTCGGCAGCCGCATCTCTTCCCAGGTTTTGAGTGCCGCGCCGCCGATGTGGTCGCGCCCGCGAACATATTGCTCGAACGTTCCGCTGTTATCGAACAGATTGAATTTGATCAACTCGATGCGCTGGTATTCGAGGTCGAGGAGCGCCCCGTCAATACCGCGACCGTTAGGGCTCAAATGAACTTGCTCTCCGCTGAGATCCGGAGCTTTACTATCGTCCCCGCCCGCCGCCCAATAATTTTGCCAATCGACCCAAGGCTTCGAGCGAAAACTCACCGCGCGATCTCCGCCGCGGCAGCGCGCGGTCTCCTCGCGAACTTTGCCGAGAAATCGCTGCGCGCGCTCGTCGGCAACTTTACGAAATCCGCCGGCGATATACGCGGTGCAATCCTTTAGGTCGACAGTACGTCCGCTGCAGGCGCTAAGCCCGAGAAGCGCCACTACGAGAATTCCAGATCCCCGCACCACGTGAGTTCCTTGTTTTCAAATGAAGTTACTTGCACAGGTTAACAGCAATCGTGTCTTTTATCACTGATTTTGACTTTTTTGCTCGCCCGTCGGAAAAGCAAATCGCTTGCTGCACCACACCGATGCGACGAGGATCACCAGGACCGTCACTCCGAGAATCGCCCAACTCACGAGATCCTGCCGGCGCAGAAACATTTCCAGCTGCACTCCGAATAACGTGAGCGTGATAATGCCCGGAATCCGCCCAATGGCGGTGGCAAAAAAGAACGGAGGGAAGCTTATGCCGGACGCGCCGACGAACAGATTAACCACGGTGAACGGCGCAATCGGGACCATCCGCGTGCTCAGGACAGTTAAAAAGCCATGGCGTTCGGCGCGATCAAACAACCGGTCGATGCCGGCGCGGGCAATTTTTTGCACCCAATCACGCCCCAGAACACGTCCGATCCCAAAGCCGATCGTGGCGCTACAGAGCCAACCCGCGAAGGCATATAGATTTCCTAAGATCGGACCAAAAGTGACCACGGTCGCGACGTTCAGCAGCGTCGTTGGAAACAGAATAAGACTGCTCATGACATAGATTCCCAAAACCCAGAGAAACACCGCCGGATAATCTTTTATCGATTGCTGCCAGCCGACAATCGTTTCGAAATTGATGGCTTCTCTGAGTGGCGTCAATCGCCATGCGAGCGACACCGAAACGAGCAGTAAGAAACACGCGGACAGCTTGAGCAGAGCTGTTTTGCGAGTACCTGATTCTATTCTGTTCGCGTTTCCGCTGCCTCGATGCTCGAGTTCGGCAGTCATTTTTTTTCAATTACGCGCAGCGGCCGAAGGCAAAGTGATCAGTGGTTGTCCAGTCGCGACAACGAAAAGGGCAGCACGTGGGCGACAACGGTAGTACAAATTTGGCAGCGCCGACGTCAGCTTTTGTCATCAAAACCGCAGGGCTTTCGTACCTCTTACCCGCTTTTGATGCTGGTATGCTTTATGCCCCCACCCGACAGATCACATGAAGTCTTTACGCTGGCTTCGGCGCAGCCTATTCATAATAACGCTTTACAGCATCGGTCTGACCGAAGCTTATTATCTGCCGCGCTACGGTTATGGTATCGAATGGCTGCTGGGAGCGCTTGGGGTGACAGCGTTTCTCGCCGGTTTCTGGATGCGAGCGCATCGAGATATCTACTGAATCGCGACAGACATTCAGGCATAGCGTGGAGACTCACTCTGCACCAAAACACGGCAATCATCGGCGTGTCGGTGCTTCGAGGCAGGCCCTTTCCTCGGCTGCGACCGAGAACTCTAAACAAATCCCGCGCGCTTTTTCCACTTCCGCTAACCGTTGATGATCGTTTCTGGGCGTAAGGCATTGACCGGGAACTGATCGCGCGCCGCAGTCACACCCAGCACACAGAATAGGATAACGATTGCTAGGTGCTGTCGGTCAGCGTGATATCGTCATCTGCGCTGCGAAATTCGGGGCCGTCCCTCGCCATGCCTCTTGAAGACCTCGAAATCTCGTCCGCGCGCAGCATTTCGTAGAAGCGCTCTTGAAAGCGGAAAGCGGGTCCATTGACACCTATTTTTCTTACATAGCCGCCATCCGGCTCCATCTGCCATGCCTTGACCGAGTCGACCAGTTGAAGATCGAGAATGTCCTTTAGTTTCGCCTGCAATTGCGGATCGAGAACTGGAAAGGCGATTTCGATGCGCCGTTTGAAATTACGCGGCATCCAATCGGCCGACGCGAGCCAAAAAGTTGGCGCGCCGCCGTTCTGAAAGTAAAAAACGCGGGCATGCTCCAGATAACGGTCGACGATCGAGATCACTCGTATGCGCTCCGAATCTCCCTTCAGGCCCGGCCGCAGACTGCACATCCCGCGCACGATGAGATCGATTTGCACGCCCGCTCGGTTCGCCGCATAGAGCTCTTCAATCACCGATTCGTCAATCAGGCTGTTCATCTTGGCAATGATTCGGGCCGGTTTACCGGCGCGCGCCTGCTCCGCTTCGTTGCGAATCAAATCGAGGAAGTGTTCGCGTAATCCGGTCGGCGCCAACACCAGGTGGTTAAATCTTTGCGGCCGGGTATAGCCCGTCAGCAGGTTGAACAATTCCGTGAGATCCTCGCCGAACGTCGGCCGGCAGGTGAACAGTCCAAAGTCACTGTAAACGCTGCTCGTGCGCACGTTGTAATTGCCGGTCGCGAGATGACAATAGCGCCGGATGCCATCGACTTCCTGTCGCACCACCAAACAAACCTTGCAGTGCGTCTTGTAGCCAACCAGACCGTAAACCACATGCGCTCCCACCTCCTCGAGCGCCCTCGCCCAGGTGATATTCGCCTCTTCATCGAAGCGCGCCTGCAGCTCGACTAAAACCGAGACTTCTTTACCCGCTTCGGCAGCGCGCGCCAGAGCCGTTGCGATCGGCGAATTGGCGCTCACTCGATAAAGCGTCATTTTGATTGCCAGAACTTTGGGATCTTTGGCCGCTTCCTCGACGAAGTGAGTCACCGCATCGAAGGACTGATACGGATGAAAAACCAGAACGTCATTGGCGCGAATACTGTTCCAAATGTCGGGTCCCCGCTCGAAGCATGGCACCGGCAGTGACGCCTGCGGTTTGTCCTTCAGCCGCGGAATATTCGCCGCGGCATAGAGCTGAAACAGGTCGGTGAACGCAGTAAAGCCTTGGCCGGCGTACAAATCGTCTTGCGTCAATTCGAGCTCTTCGATCAACTGTCGTAAAACTTCGCTGGGAAGATCGGGATCATACTGCAGGCGAACCGCATCACCCATGCGTCGTTCCCGGATTCCCTGCTCAATCGTCATGAGCAGATCTTGATCGCGCCGGCGCACCAAACCGAACTCGGCGTCGCGCGTCACCCGCACCGCATGCGTCGAGACGATCTCGAAACCGTGATAGAACCGCGGCAAATATCGTCGCAGCACATGCTCGAGCAAAATGAAAGCGAACTGTCCTTCCTTGGCAGGCAGCTGAATGAACCGCGGCACGACCTGACCTGGAATATGGACGATGGAAAGCTCGGTGTAAGGCAAAGGTGAGGGAGCGACAGGGCGAAGCGACACGACCAAAGAAAGCGACCGGTTTGTGAGATACGGAAAAGGATGTCCTGGATCAATCGCCAGGGGGGTGACAATCGGATACAGCGTGCGCTGAAAGAATTCCTCTAAAAATTGCTGCTGCTCATGAGTAAGCTCTTCGGGCCGAACCAGATGAACTCCCTCGCGCGTAAGCGGCGGCAGCACCGTCTTGAGAAAACAGCGATGCTGCTCGTCTGTCAGCTCATGCACTCGGCGGGAGATCGCCCGTAGAATCGCTTCCGGCGCCGCTCCGTTCGAATTGCTCACGGGGTCGCTCGCGAGTTGGCGCTTGAGACCTGCCACACGAACCATGAAAAATTCATCGAGATTGGAGCTAAAAATCGCGAGAAATTTCACGCGCTCGAGCAGCGGCACTGCGGCGGACTTGGCTTCCTCCAGAACGCGCCGATTGAACTCGAGCCAGGAAAGATCGCGATTGACCAATAACTCCGAATCGCCGCTCATAACCATCCCAGTTTAACTCATCCATTACTCCGAACAACGGAGATCCAACTCGGTGTCAAAATTCGCGTACTGAGTAAACCGGGACTCAGCGTGTGCGCTGTGACAATGTGAGTCGCGGTGAGTACTACCCTCGTACGGATACGTAGCAGCGTCAAGCTATTGTTATCGCACTATTTTCCTTGATCATTTTTGCAGCGCAGGAGTCAGATCGGAGCTCGGTATACTGCGGAAGGGAACACTTGGTTGATTTCGCCATTGCCGGAGCAGTAAAACGGCGCTCCCATGCTCGCGATTTGCTCATTGGAGTGATGATCACGATATCGGATAGAGACCTTCTCTTGGAAATATTCCATTCTCTCCGGCCCGCAGTGCGCCGAATTGTGGCTCGTCCGGATTGACTTGGGCGTCCCTGGTTCGTATGTTCTTTCCACGGCAAGACCCGCGCAATGCAATAACGTTTGAAAGAAGGTCCTCACGTGAAACGTGTATTGGCGATCATTTTGGGCGGAGGCGCGGGAACTCGACTCTATCCGTTGACCAAGCTCCGAGCCAAGCCGGCGGTGCCGCTCGGCGCAAAGTATCGTCTGATCGACATTCCTATCAGCAACTGCATCAACTCAGAGATCGAACGAATCTACGTCCTCACTCAATACAACTCGGCTTCGCTAAACCGTCACATCGCCCGAACTTACCATCTGGCCGGGGCGGGTTTTTCGCAGGGATTTGTCGAGGTCCTGGCGGCGCAGCAGACGCAGGAGAGTCCAAGCTGGTTCGAGGGAACCGCCGACGCAGTGCGGAAATATCTCTGGCTGTTTGCCGAATGGGACGTCGATCAATATCTGATTTTGTCCGGCGACCAGCTCTACCGAATGAACTACGCCGATTTCATCGCGCGCCATCGCGAAACCAAAGCGGATATTACGATTGGAGTGGTGCCGATGGATGAAGCGCGGGCATCTGATTTCGGTTTGATGAAAATCGATGACACGGGACGGGTACGCTCTTTCAGCGAAAAACCGAAAGGCGAGGCGCTCAAAGCGATGCGGGTGGATACTACGGTTCTCGGTTTGAGATCCGACGAAGCGGCGCGCGCACCCTATATCGCTTCAATGGGAATTTATGTTTTCGAAAAACAAGTGGTACATGATCTGTT
>JBIOXP010000114.1:0-7753 GCA_044869705.1 Binatia bacterium
TTGGCTACCGAGGGAACTGCCGCAAGCCAGATGCAGACATCGGAAATGGATAATACGGCGGTCGAAAGGGCGAAGGAAACGAGATAACTTCCGGTCCAGTCGTAAAACACACCGCCAAGCCATGACCCCAGCGCGCCGCCGAGACCCACGGCAACCGTCGAATATCCGAGAATAGAACCAAAGCCTTTGCCGGAAAAAATATCCGCGGTAAGCGCCGAAAAAATCACCGCGCGAGAGCCGAAACCGATACCAAAGAAAATCACATAAACGTACAACAGCCAGGCCTGGCTGGGATTACGAAGAACGATGAGGGCACCGACGCCCACGACCGTCATCGCGATGTTCAGCGTATACGCCGCCTGCTTGGAGAGACGATCGGCGATAAATCCGAAGATGACGCGCCCAAAGCTGCTCGTGACTCCTGCTAGGCCAAAGATCGAAGCCGACAACAGCTTGCTAAAGCCGACGTCGACAACGTGCGCAACCTGATGCGTCACAATCACGGTGGTTCCTGAAGCCGCGGCGATGCGCGCGACAAAGAGAAGCCAGAACTGCAGGCTGCGCAACGCTAAACGCGCCGTCCATTGATTTTGATTGACCTTTTTTTCTGGCCGTAGCCGCAGGCGCTCGCCATGGGGCCCGTGTTCGTAAAACAGCCAGACCACCGGCAAAAGTCCTAACGCGGCGATAGCGGCATAGGTTTCGAAAGCACGCGCCCAGCCATAGGTCGATATCAGCCACTCGCTCAGAGGCGCGAGCAGCATAATGCCCAAACCCGTGCCGGCGTACACAAACCCGATTGCCGAGGCCCGATTTGACGAGAACCACTCCGAAATTAAAAAGACGTGCGGCACCATGCCGGTAAAGGTGAACCCGATCGCCAGAATAACTCCAAAGCTGATGTAGAGTTGCCAAAGCGTTGAGACCTGGCTGCTCAAAAACAACCCAATCACCAAAGCCAGGCAGCCTGCAACGGAAATTTTTTTACTGCCGTAGCGATCGAGGAGGTGACCCACGACCGGCGAGAGCATCGCGTCAACCGTCAAAACAATCGAGAAAATGCCCGCCGTCGCGCCGCGGCTCCAACCAAACGTATCCAGCAATGCGACATTGAAGACGCCAAACGACGAATGAATGCCGCGTGAAAAACCTAGAACGATGAAGGCGAGTGACGCTACAAACCAAGCTGTCGGAGAAAAACGCATGGAACAATATCTGCTTAGCAGAGCACTGGCTGAGCCACAAACGCGGCGCTTGTGCGCGCGCGGCGAAGCGCGGATGCCTATAAAAATTCTTCACTTAACCGCAGAAGAAAAACTTGTCTTTTCTCGAGCCTGCGCTTATTCTGCAGGCGCTTTTATGCGCTCGGGTGGCTTGTGGATCGTGCCTTTGTTTCTTGTGGCATGCGCCGGCTTGAGAACTGACAGCGAGTTCCTCGCGGGACGGCAAGCGTTCCTGCGCGGCGAGCCCGACAATGCGCGATCTTTTTTCGACCGCGTGGCCCAGAGCGATCCTCGCTACGTGAGCCGTGAGGTTTCACCGCCCCGGAGCATATGGACCTATGTCGGACGCGCGGAATACAACGCCGGACGATATGCGCAAGCGCAATCGGCGTTCGAAAAAGCCCTTGGCCAGGTGAAGGAAGATTACATTGCCCAACTCTACCTCGGCCTGACACGACTTCGTCCGCGCGAGCCGGCCGTTTCTTCCAAGGCGTTTTCATTGCAAGACGTCACGTACGCGTTACGCGAGGGAATCGATCCCAAAAGAGTCGCTACTCTGGCCCGCGAACGCGGTGTTGCATTTGATTTGAACAAAGAAACCGAAAATCAGCTCGAGACGGTCGGCGCCAATAATTTGCTTCTCGACGAGCTAAAAAAAATTCGCGCCGAGAACACCAAAGGAAGTCGGGCAACCGATGCACAAAGATCCCAAGGCGCCAAGGAACTCGGCGAGGCACTGACCGGATTGCGCGACTGGCTTGTCTATACGATCAGTTATACCCCGCAAGGAAGATTCTGGGACCCCGCGGAGCGAATTCGGAATCAACTTCAACTCTGCCTCAAGATGCTCGACGCGCGTCCTCCGGATTGGGATGCGCTGATCGCGAACGCAGAATGGGTCGGTTCGATGTTCGAGGAGGAGAGCGATAAGGCCCGGCGCGACGAGACGGCGGAGCGCAATCGGCAATTACGGCGCTAGCACTTTCGCGGCCAACTTCATAGACCTAGCAATTTACCGGATTACCTAAAACCCGTTCGGCGTTGCAGGCCCGCTTCGTCTGGTCAATTTCCTTTCGCACCGTGTCGTCGGACGGATCCAGAGCTCTGGCCTTTTCCAGCTCCGCCAATGCGCCGGCGTAATTTCCCTGCTCGCGCAAGGAGCCCGCGCGGCCGAGATATGCCGTCAGCTTGGCTTTCGTATCGGCGCTCGGCGTTTCGATCTTCGGTGACCCCGATTCGGGAGTTTGTATTGACTTTGCCGCCTGCTGCGGCGGTTTCACCGATCTTTTACGAGCACGATCACGGCGGGGCTACTTAACTCGCCATAGCGCGCCACGACTTGGGTCTTGCCGGGCCGCAAGCCTTCCAGCTCGCCGGCACCCGTGATCGCTGCAACGGCGCGGTTACTGATCTGCCATTCGATCTCTCGCGAAAGTGATTGCTCGCTGTCATCGGAATAGCGGCCTCGCACACCGATGGGAACTCGCTCGTTGGGGCGCAATTCTCGAGTACCGACGGTGACCCGTAAGCCGACTAGTTTCGGCTGCGCTGGAGTTTTATGCGGTGCTTCGGCTTCCTTGATATTGATGGTCCATGGCGCACTGACCACGTCGCCCACGGTTGCCTTGATTTCCGCGCTTCCAGGCGTCAGAGCCACTACTTCGCCCTCCGAACTGACCCCTGCGACTCGTGGAGCGCTGCTCGACCAGGTGATCGCCTCCTTCACTTGCGCCGGCTTGCCGTCCGAATTCACTGCGCTTAACTCCAATTTTGTTCTTTCGGAGGGATTGAGCTGGTTTCGCTCTCCGGTAATCGAGAGTCTCGCGAGTTGCGGTGCGGATCTGTCTTCGATTTTTTCTTCCGGCGCTGAGATTTGTCCGGGTTGTGAGAGCTCTCTCCAGATTTGCCATCCAACTAACACCGCGACAAACGCGGCGACAGCGCCGAATTTGAGCATTCGCGCGTTAGTGGTTCGCTGCACCAAACTAGTGACGCGGGATTTTGCTGGCGAAGATTCGGCTGGCGGCAAAGAGGTTTCGAAGCCCTCCCCCAAAATGGATTTTAGATCTGCAATGAATTGCTGTGCGGCGGGGTCATCGGTTGAACCGTTCCAATTGGCGAGATTAGCGGCTTGAATCGCGCGAAAGCCGATCGGAGGCTCGACTCCCTCGATCAACACCGGGACTATGGTCTTGCCCAGTCGACGTGCTTCTTCTGCTTCTTCCGTGACCCAGGGACTCTGCACCGAATTTTTCGACCAGAGCACGACCAAGCAGCGCATCTCACGTAACGCATCTTCGAGGATCGATCGCCAGGTGCGCCCTGCGGGAATACGGCGGTCCCACCATACGCGCCAACCAACTGATTCGAGGAGCTGCGCAAAACGCGCCGCCGTTTCTCGATCCTCATTTGCGTAGCTAATGAAAATATCGGCCATGGACCGAAACTCGTCCTTGTCGCCGGAGGCTCACGTGCATGTCTGGAAGCAAGCTGGGCCGATCTTAACAAAACTCGGTAACTTTGGAAAATATCGAATATCTCGTCCGAACACGTAGACGAGCTCACCCGGTATGGTGAATTCGCTGTTCGGATTTCCAGCCAGAGTAAAAATCGACTTCCTCTTCGCTTTCCTCATTCGGACTAAGAGGGTTGTCATTCGACCGAAGGAAGAAATCTTTCTAAAACCGAGAATTTTTGAGCTCTCGAACAACACTGATTGACCGGATCGGAACGATGGTGATAAAGCCTCTCAACAAGCAAGTTCTGAAGGAGCTTTGATGGTAAATCCAAGCATGAAAACCGATGTTGTTATAATTGGGGGCGGCGGCGCCGGAATTCCCGCCGCTATCGAAGTCGCTCGCGCGGGTGGACAAGCTCTGGTTTTGGAAGCCGGCACGGAATGTGGCGGCACCGCCGCTATTTCCGGGGGCGGATGCTGCATCGTCGGGACGCCATTGCAAAAATCGCAGAGTATCACCGACACGCCGGATATGGCTTTCGAAGATTGGATCAGGTGGGGCGGCGGCCAAGCCGACGAAGTCTGGGCAAGGTACTATCTCGAACACACTCTGCACGATCTTTATTATTGGGCGGAGAGCTGCGGTGCCAAATGGGTCGACATGAAGTTTCAGGAGGGAAACCGCGTGCTCCGCTGGCACCGGCCGGACAACAACGGTCTCGGACTGATGACGGCTCTGATCAAAACCGCCGAATCGCTCGCGAACGTCACGATTATGACCGCGACAAAAGCCGGCAATCTGTTGACGGAAAACGGCCGGGTGTGCGGTGTTAGTGCAACCAGAAATCATGAAACGTTTGAAGTTCGCGGCAAAGCCGTGATCGTCGCCACGGGTGGCTTTAACTCGAATCTAGAAATGGTTTTACAACACCGCCCCGAATTCACACCGTTTCGGGTGATGGAAGGCTCAGGCTTGAACGCCAAAGGCGAAGGGCACCAAATGATCCGCGAGCTGGGCGGCTATTTCACCCACATGGATTGTATTTGGTTCTATGTTTACGCCACGCCCGATTACCGCGATTCTCAACAACGGCGCGGCTTGGTGTTCCGTCAGGTGCCCGGCTATCTCTGGTTCAACCAGCAGGGTTACCGTTTTCATAATGAGTCGGTAACCGGCGGTGCTTCGGCAACGCCAGCCTTGTTGGCGCAGAACCCTCCCCATGCGTGGGCGCTCGCCGATACGCCCATGCTGGCAAAGATCGACGTCGCGGATCCGTATTACCGCCGCGGCGACGTGATCGATCGGTTGAAAGTTCAGGAACTGTTGGACAATTCGCCGTACATCAAAAAAGCGACGAGCCTCGAAGAGCTTGGTAAAAAAATTGCCGTCGAGAACCTGAAAAATTTTCTCGACGAGATCGAGGCGTACAATCGCTGCTTCGATGAAGGCCGGGAAAAGGAGCCGAAATTTGGGAAGTCATTGAAAGGCGCGAAAAAGTTCGATACCCCGCCCTACTACGCCATCCAAATCTTTCCGCTGGCGCGCAAAAATTTCGGCGGTGTGAAGACAGATTTACATTGCCGCGTGCTGAACAAATACTTTGAACCGATTCCGGGGCTTTATGCGGCGGGTGAAGTCGCCGGCATGGCCGGCGGCCACATCAACGGTAAGGCGGGATTGGAAGGGACGATGCTGGGACCGTCAATATTTAGCGGCCGTGTAGCGGGCGCGTGGGCTGCCCACGAATCAGGCTTCGGGCCGGGCTTTATTGGCAAGCCGAACCGGCCGGAGCTAGACTGAACGGACAACGACGTTCAAGGTTTCGAGTTCAAGTTCAAAGTCTCCGATTCTGGGCTTGACACTGGAACTTTGAACCTGGAAACCATTCCCGTCATTATGTCAACGGCCGCAAAGAACCGATCAGAGATCAAAACCGTGCGCGGTTACTGTGCGCTGTGCACGGCGCACTGCGCGACGATTGCAACCGTGGAGAATGGTCGAGTAACCCGGCTCGATCCCGATCACGACCATCCGAACGGCGGGGTCATGTGCATCAAAGGCAAGGCGTCGCCCGAGTTGGTCTATCATCCCGAACGTCTCGACCACCCGCTCAAGCGCACTCGTCCAAAGACCGACGCCAATCCGGGATGGCAGCGAATCTCTTGGGATCAAGCGCTCGATGAGATCGCGCAGCGCATTTGCGATATTCGTCAGCGCTATGGCGCCAAAGCGATAGCGTTAGCCAAAGGAACAAAGAGCGGCACTTCGGTGGACGATGCCGAACGTTGGCTCGGCCGATTGCTCTATGCGCTCGGCAGTCCCAATTGGGTATCGACCACCCACGTCTGCAACTGGCACAAAGACACTGGCTTCAGTTACACATTCGGTGCTAACTTACCAACTCCCGATCTCGAGCACAGCGAAACCTTCTTGCTCTGGGGTCATAACCCGAGTTCGACGTCTTTAATCCTTGCACACGATATCGTGCAAGCGCGGGCGCGCGGCATGAAAACAATTGTCATCGATCCGCGCCGCATCGGCATCGGTGCCCAAGCGAACATTCTATTGCAACCCCGTCCCGGAACCGATGGCGCTTTGGCTTTAGCGCTAATTCACTGCTTAATGGAGGAAAGCTGGTATGATGCCGAGTTCGTGCGGCGCTGGACGAATGGAGTTCTGCTACTGAACACGGCCACAAATCGGCTGCTTACCGAAGCTGAAATCTTCTCCGGCGGCAGAGGCGATCGCTTTGTGGCATGGGATGACGCGACGGGTCAACCGGCGATTTACCATCCGGAGACCGGGCAGTACGACCGTGACGGCGTGATGCCCGGTCTTTTCGGTCTGCGCTCGTTCGCAGGAAAGAACGGCGACAAAATTACCGGCCAATCGGTTTTTGAACGTCTCGGAGAAATCGCCCTCCCGTTTGCGCCTGAGCGCTCCGAGAAGATTCACTGCGTGCCGGCAAAAAAAGTCTGGCAGACCGCGCTGCACCTGGCGCACAACCGCCCGGTGAGCATGTTTATGTGGAATGGGCTCGGCCAGCATACCAACGCAACGCAAACCAGCCGCGCTATTGCTTGCCTCTACGCCTTACTCGGCGATTTCGACCGGCCGGGCGGCAATGTGATCTTTCCTAAAGTGAAGGTGAACGAGGTCGACGGCAAGCAGTTTTTGCCGAAAGAAGCCGCCGCCGCGCGCATCGGACGGGAGCGCAAACCCCTTGGCCCACCAGCCAAGCCGGGCAACTGCGCCGCGTATGACATTTTTACGGCGATCCTCGAGAAAACGCCCTATGTGGTCAAAGCGCTGTTAAATTTCGGCTCCAACACGGTGATGTCTACTGCCGACTCGCGACGGGCACGCGACGCAATGGAAAAGTTGGAGTTCGCGGTTGCCGCGGATTTATTTATGACACCGACCGCAGAGCTTTGCGATTACGTTCTCCCCGCAACAAGTTTTCTGGAGATGTCCAACATCACGACGGCTTTCGAACATCGACGACAGGGCAAAACGCATTTGCAGTATCGTGCGGCGGTGGTTGAACCACTCGCTGAACGACGCTCAGACACTTGGATCATTTTTGAATTGGCGAAACGGCTGGGGCTCGGCGATAAGTTCTGGGACGGCGACATTGAGGCCGCCTACGCATACGAATTGGCGCCCAGCGGGGTCACGCTCGAGCACTTAAAGAGTAATCCCGGTGGCATTTCACTACCCACCCAATTCGCATACGAAAAGCATGCAAAGAAATCCGCCGTAAATCCCCCTGTATCACAGCAAGTCCTGAGCGGAACCGAAGGAGGAGAAAAAGCAGGATTGTATCTGAGCCGGAGCCCGGGACAAATCGCGCGCGGTTTTGCGACCCCGACCAAGAAAGTCGAGCTTTACTGCAAGCCCTTTGCCGACCATGAAATCTCTCCGCTGCCTGAATACGTCGAACCGGCCGTGAGTCCGCTTAGCCGCCCCGATCTCGCCGCGCAATTTCCCCTGGTGCTCACCAACGCGAAATTTACCACCTATGTGCATAGCCAACAGCGCGCGCTGCCGAGTCTGCGCAAAGCCTCCCCC